>CANHXF010000238.1 GCA_947464515.1 Flavobacteriales bacterium | reverse complement strand
TCATCGATGAATTTCCAGAGGAATTGCATCAAAAACAGGAACATCGACAAAAAAAAGGTGACAGCAAATGGGCCCACATAGGAACGCATTAGCAGCACATCGATTTTTTTGAGCCCTGGTATTTTGAATTTCATGCCTTAGGTTTCAAAGATAGCAAAAGAAAGGGCAAGGTTACGCGGGGCGATTGGGAAAACGCTTTAGGGCAAAAGCACGAAACCAGAAGGGTTGACACCGGTGGAGAGCGTAGTTTTTTGCGCTGGGTTTAGCAGGGGATATCGCATCACTTCACCATTGCTCACGAAGTCTTTGGCATCGGCGAGGTAGAAAACCTGGTTTTGGGGGTTGAAATAATAGCCGTAGAGTTGATTCAGGGATGGGCTAAACAGGGTGGATAGATCCGCTTGAGTCGTTGCGGTAATTGGGAACGTGAGAATTTTGTTCTGCGAGGAAACGTACATGGAGTTTCCATCGGCGGAGGGATAGATATTCCCGAGGGCGGCGTTGGTTGTCCAGCGCGCCGCAGGCGCGCTGGCTGAGGCCCCAAAGGCGGCTACGCCACCTTTGGGGCCCACCGAACTCACCACCCATAACGTACTCTTTCCATCCACCGCTAAATACAAAGCCCCCGTATCCACATCCATCGAACGCTTATATACACCACTCAAATAATCATACACCAAAACCTTCCCAGAATAACAAGCCACCGCAACTTCATCACCCCAGCGCACCATCTGCTCCGACCAACCCGGCACCACTATCTCCCGCTTCAAATGCAAATCCAAAGTATCCAATACCGAAATCTTGTTCGCATACAAGTCACTCACCCACAAATCACCCCCAACCATCAACAAACATCGCGGCGAACGCAATTTCGCATTCATCTTCTTCTGTTTAAACGTATACGGATCCAACCCCAACACCTTCCCGCTGTTATTGATACTCAAAAACAAATTATTCCCCGCAACCAAACCCGATTGCAAAACATCGCCAATCGGCTTATTATTCGCCTTCTCGTAAACACTGGACACCATTTGCGTCTTGCCAGAATCCGTCTGCATCAAATCCAAACGAGCATTCGCCCACATAAAATTGCCCTCACACAAAACCGCAACCCGCTCCCCACCCTTGGGAAGATCCTTCTTGTCTGGAACAATCACATCATCCGTGCAGCCCGCAAAAGCCAACACCAACAAACATGCAAAATGGACGAATCTCAATCTCATCGTTTTACGATCACACTCGACTCCTTGCCGTTCAAGGTCGATGCCGAAATGGAATAAACACCCGCCGGCCAAGATTTACTATTGATCTGATGCACCCTACCCCCGCAATTCTTTGTTTCAAAAACCATGTCACCCACCGAATTATTAACCTGCAAATCCAACATCGCAGCCTTTGTTTCAATCGTTACGATGTCATCCGCAGGATTGGGATACACCTTCGCCGTAATCCTATTCACCGCATTTACACCTAGCCAACGCGCCGCAATTACCTCGTCGATGGCGAAAAATCCCGGCGTATTCATTCCAAACTGACCATTATCAGAACTCATCAACTCAAAAACAAAACTGTCGCGCGGTCCGACCTCATTTTGAGGCATCGACAGATCAACAATCGCCCAACTATCTAAAATATAATCTTTTGCATTATCCGCAAAACGAAAATCTGCCAAAATCACTCGCTTGCTGAACAAAAACTGACCCCTATGAAAGGCCGAAATTTTCAAAACAAAACTATCCGCATCGTTCCCCGAAGCGCCACCAAACTTCTTGGCAAACGCATCGCCCGATTTCATACTGTTGTAAGCAAAAGTGGTATTGGCGATTTTAAAGCCCAAAATTCCGCTGCTGGGACCCGCCTCAGAAACAAGAAAAGAACCGTTCATCCCGATGGCGTAGGCCTTGCCATCGTATTTTCCCGACATATTTTTTTCAGAACCCTGACCCGGCTTGGCACAATAGAGGTGTTTTGCAAAATCCGATGCTCCACCCGAACCATCCAACTTCCTAGAAACCGCCCATCCCGCAGCCCAATAGCCACCGAAGGAAGTATCCCACAAAACAGGCATATGTGAAACAAAAGGGCCTTTGGGATGCAATAGAATATCGCGTTCTCCACGACTTCCATTCAATACAGTTCCAGAATCCATAGGCATCGTTTCGAAACCCTCCGTAATTAATTGACCGCTAACGGTTGAGGCACCCATAAGTGCAACGACAAGTGACAAAACGCGCATTTTCATATATTTTTTCATTTTGATTGATTCGATTTAATTACCAAAGTCATTCTGACAGCCCTTCCCGGCATCGGCCGTCCTGGCATATTCACATATTCTTGGTTTAACACATTTAACAACTCTAACTTCCCCTGCAACATCATCCCCATCGGCAATACAACCTTTCTTAAACCAAATTGCAGATTCACCAACGCAAAAGGATTTAACGATTCCAAATTGTCTGTCTGAATAAACCTTCGTCCCGTGTAATCCATTCCGATTCCAGTCTCAAAGCGCAAATTCTCAAAACCCAAATACGCATTCCCATTCCAATCAGGAACAAAAATCTGTTGATACGCCATCGACTCCGGTGTCTGTTTCACTCTGCTACTCACCCTGTCCACATTCGATTTTAGTATCACCGAGCCTTTGTCTCCCATTTGATATTTTAGCGAAGCACTCAATTGCCCACCGACATAAATACCGCCGCCCGACAAATTCGTAGCAAACCAATACGTACCCTTGGGCACCCACAAAATAGGCTGATCCACCGTCCGATAATAAAACGTCAGCTCCGATTGCCCCACCCATCGATTTTGATCCACCCGATTTTGTTTCCACAACCCATTCGGCAACCACTTCAATAAATAGCCCACCTCAGCCCCCTTGCCCTTTTCTGGCTTTAATCCCTGAGCCATACCACCGGTTACCCAAAATAAATCATTCAACGTAGGACGACGAAAACTGCTGTGCACATTGGCTTTGATCGAACCTTGTTTTGATGCTTGATATACAAACGACAAGCCCATGGTAGGCACTTTTTCATGCCATTCATAGCGACCGTTGAAACCGTAAGATGTTTTCCCTTTTGATGCACTCAATCCAATCAAAGAGGCGGGCAATACCCGTGAAGACCATCCCAAGTAATACTCAGAATGAGCTTGCTGATATTGTATGTCATTCCCCAAAAAGGCTTTCCAAATTCCCCAAATCCGATAAAACTCACTCTGAAAATGCACCGTCTTTCCAATGCTCAAACTGCCTTTATTATCGCTCGGCGATGAAAAATAATTGATTTGATCCTTCACATACCCCAGTCGATGCGTAGCCGAAAACCCACGATTGGGCTGATAAATGTATTCCAACACCGATCGCATGTTATTATCGTCCTGTCGACCCAAAGCCTGAAACGAACCCAATGCCAAACCCAACTGTCGTTGCATTGTGGCAAATTCCGACACCGCCTTCAAATAATGTGCGCCCTTATTATATGCCATCACCGAGCGAAGCATAGACTGCTCCCGATGGGCATTTTCCATCAAACGACTTGGAATATCTAAACCTAAATCAGAAAAGTGAAACGCATTATTGGATTCAAATCGCAAAGCCGAAACCTGAACCATCAAATTACGATTGTGCAGGGAAACATCG
>CANHXF010000237.1 GCA_947464515.1 Flavobacteriales bacterium | reverse complement strand
TACTGTTTTCAGCACCATTTACCAGATGATGCACGAGAGCAATCCATCCAAATGGCCTAGTTTGTTGTAAAAACCCCTTTTTTCTTGGTGTAAAGCCATGTGATTTGCGCATCAATTGTAGCAGTTACGTAGTTTTTAACGAAATTTGCTGAACAGTGAATACCACCTTTCCCTCTTTATTCAGACTTTCTGGCCTTGAGCCTTTCACACTCACCCGTGAAACCAACTTCGTAAACATCGGTGAACGTACCAATGTCACCGGAAGCCGTCAGTTTGCCAAAATGATCCTAGCCGGAGATTACAACCGCGGATTGGACGTGGCTAGACAGCAAGTTGAAAACGGAGCACAAGTCATTGATGTCAACATGGACGAAGGGATGCTCGATGGCAAAGAAGCCATGGTAACATTCCTCAATTTGATTGCCGCCGAGCCAGATATTTCACGCGTTCCCTTGATGATCGACTCCAGCAAATGGGAAGTCATTGAAGCCGGTTTGAAATGTCTCCAAGGCAAAGGCATCGTGAATTCAATTTCACTGAAAGACGGAGAAGAAGCCTTCATTCAAAAAGCCAAATTGGTTCATCGCTATGGCGCCGCAGTGGTGGTAATGGCGTTCGATGAAACCGGTCAGGCCGATAGCTTTCAGCGCAAAATCGATGTTTGTAAACGCAGTTACGATGTCCTCAAAAGCATTGGATTCCCCGTTAACGATATCATTTTTGATCCCAATATTTTAACCGTTGCAACGGGAATTGATGAACACAACAACTACGCAGTTGACTTTATAAACGCCACCCGTTGGATCAAACAAAACCTTCCCGGAGCCAAAGTTTCTGGGGGTGTTTCCAATATCAGTTTCTCTTTCCGCGGCAACGACCGTGTGAGAGAGGCCATGCACTCTGCCTTCTTGTATCACGCCATCAAAGCCGGTCTCGATATGGGGATCGTGAATGCCGGAATGGTTGAAGTTTATGATGAGATTCCAAAAGAACTTCTCGAACACGTTGAGGATGTTTTGATGAATCGCAGAGACGATGCCACCGAACGATTGGTGACATTGGCCGATCAATTCAAAGGCAAAAAAGAAGAGAAAGTGGAGGAAACTCAAGCTTGGCGATTGAATAGTGTTGAAGAGCGCCTCAGTCATAGCTTGATCAAAGGGATTACAGAATTCATCGACGAAGACACCGAAGAAGCATTCCAGAAATACAAAGAAGCCTTGCATGTAATTGAAGGGCCTTTGATGGATGGCATGAACCACGTGGGCGATTTGTTCGGCGCCGGAAAAATGTTCCTTCCCCAGGTTGTGAAGAGTGCAAGGGTTATGAAAAAATCCGTAGCCTACTTGCAACCCTATTTGGAAGCCCAAAAAGCCCTCAACCCCAATGCAAAACCCCAAGGTAAAATCTTGATGGCCACTGTGAAAGGGGATGTTCACGATATCGGTAAAAACATCGTAGGTGTCGTTTTGGCTTGTAATAATTACGAAATCAAAGACATCGGTGTGATGGTTCCCGCCGATAAAATACTCGACGAAGCCCAAGCTTGGGGTGCTGACATCATTGGACTTTCTGGTTTGATAACGCCAAGTTTGGATGAAATGGTGCATGTGGCCAAAGAGATGACAAGGCGCGGAATGACAACCCCGTTGTTGATTGGTGGTGCCACAACCTCTAGAATTCACACCGCAGTAAAAATTTCACCGGTCTACGCACATCCGATTGTCCATGTTTTGGATGCTTCTCGTTCCGTGCCAGTCGCCGGTAGTTTGTTGGGCGATGAAACCAAAGTCGATTTCGCTAAGAAAATCAAGGATGAATACGTAACGTTGGCAGAAAATCACGCCAAACGTCAGTCAACCAAAGATTTAATTACTGCTGAAGAGGCCATCGCCAATCGTTGGAAACACGACGGCATCGTAGTAGAGCCCAAACAAATAGGCATTCATGCCATTGAAGTTCCCTTGTCTGATTTGGTGGATACCATCGACTGGACGCCTTTCTTCCAAACATGGGAATTGGCCGGTCAATACCCTGCAATTTTAGAAGATGAAATCGTGGGATCTGAAGCCAAGAAATTGCTTCACGATGCCAAAACGATGCTAAACGATTTGGTTGATAACCAAAAATTAAGCGCCAAAGGCGTTTGGTATATTTTACCTGCCAAGAAATTTGGTGAAGATGTGGCAGTATATCATTCCGCAGAGGAAGCAAAGAATGATATGGATGGATCAGCGGCATTGGAAACCTTCCACTTTTTACGTCAGCAACGTAAAATGGCCGGCGGCTTGCCAAACTATTCGCTGGTAGATTTTATCGCCGATGATCAGGTGGATTACTTTGGAGGATTCGCAGTAACAACCGGAATAGGTTTGGAGCCCATTGTGGCTGCTTTTGAGGCCCAGTACGACGATTATCAATCGATCATGGCCAAAGCCCTAGCAGACCGTTTGGCAGAGAGTTTTGCGGAGGTATTACATAAAAAGGTAAGAACTCAATTCTGGGGTTACGCCGATGAAGCCCAGTTGAGCAACGAAGACCTCATCCGCGAAAAATACCAGGGCATCCGTCCTGCGCCCGGCTACCCAGCCTGTCCAGACCACACAGAAAAATCTACGTTATTTAACCTACTTGGTGCACCCGAATCTGCAGGTATCATCCTAACCGAATCGATGGCCATGCTACCCGCTGCCTCCGTCAGCGGCTGGTATTTTGCCCACCCCCAAAGTAAATACTTCGGACTGGGTAAAATCAACAAAGACCAAGTGGTGTTATACGCAGAAAGAAAAGGTATGGATTTAGAAACCGCGGAACGCTGGCTCAGCCCCGTCCTTGCTTATTAATTTCTAATTATCCCCCTTTAGGAATTCCTTTAAACCTTTGAACTTTCCATTGAATAAATAGGAGTACTGATAAATCCTATTTACTTTTTGAACGGATTCGAATAAGCCGGATTCTTGATAAATTCGGTATCGGTCATCGTCAATAAAAATGCCTTCAAATCAGCCTTCTGCTGCTTAGAGAGTAGCAATTGTTTATTGCTGTGCGCAGTTAACATTGGGCTAATAGTGGGCGATTGAAAATTCATATTATCGCTGTAATGATCTATCACCTGGTCCAATGTCGCAAACCTTCCATCGTGCATATAGGGACCGGTCAAAGCAATATTTAATAGCGTAGGTGTCTTGAATAATCCTCGATCCAACGGATTATTTGTGATTGCTCCATAGCCCTTATCGCTGACACTTCCATCCAAACCGTTGTTCGCAATTCCACCCATATCTGGATTGTTCTGCTGGGCCAATGCACCACCATGACAGTGGAAACAATCGGCGCCGGTTGTTAAGCCCGTAGCGACATCAAAGTCTACCAACCCATTGAATAGCAATGCACCCCTCTTCTGCTCATCATTTAACAATGAGAAACGGCCTGGAAAGAAATTATTAAATAAACTGTTTTGACTCACTATCGACAGTAGAAATTGCTCTAGTGCCTTTGACATGTCAAAAACATTGGGCTGCGTTCCAAACGCCTTGTCGAAATATTCTACATAACGCTTCGCTTTTCCCAATCGCTTTGATAGCAAAGGCAAGGTCATCGCCATCTCGTTGTGCGCTTGAATGGGCTCAAAAACCAAATCCCTAAGGGTAGTT
>CANHXF010000236.1 GCA_947464515.1 Flavobacteriales bacterium | reverse complement strand
TGGTGTCCACCTCTTCCCATTCCGAACAGAGAAGTTAAGCCCATCAGCGCAGATGATACTTGGGTAATACCTGGGAAAGTATGTCGCCGCCGACTTTATTAAGACATAAAACCTGACCTAACAGTCAGGTTTTTTTGTTTATAGTCGTTTTGAATTTATTCTGATCGTTCAATCCGCTTCACCTCATCCCACATCGCATCCATTTGCTCCAAGGTTAAATCGTTCAGCGATAACCCCTTTAATTCTGCAATACTCTCGATCGCTTTGAATCTTCTGATAAACTTGTGGTTCGTTAACTCCAACGCATCGTCTGGATTGATACCGCTTAATCGAGCAAAATTGATCAACGCAAACAAATAATCACCAAATTCGGCTTCTTTGTCCGCCTTGTTATCCGCCTCCTGGAATTCAGCCCACTCTTCCTCAACCTTCTTATAAGCATCCTCCGGATTGTTCCAATCAAATCCTACTTGTGATGCCTTTTCTTGCATTCGATAGGCCTTGACAATTCCTGTTAATCCCTTAGGAACACCATCTAATATGCCATTCTTTTTCGTGCCCTTTTCCTTGATTTTGATCTGCTCCCAATTCTGTTTGACCTTCTCGGAGTCGTTGGCTTCCACATCGCCGTAGATATGGGGATGTCTGCGAATGAGCTTACTTATTAGTGATTCAATTACGTCGCCTACATTGAAATCATTGGTCTCGGACGCAATCTTACTATAAAATACAATATGCAATAGGATGTCGCCGAGCTCCTTTTTGATCTCCTCCGAATCTTTCTGTATGATGGCGTCTGATAATTCAAACGTCTCCTCAATGGTTAGAGTGCGTATGGTCTCCATGGTTTGTTCTTTATCCCACGGACACTTTTCGCGTAATTCATCCATCACATCCAACAGTTTGGAGAATTGGTCCAATATTTCAGTTCGGTTCATTTGGTTATTATTACACTTACGATTTCTAATTGATTTTATCTCTTCTTTGATATTCGATGAAGTTTATTCCCTCTTGATTTTCGACCCAATCACGATGAATATTTAATGTGATCAACAACTAGTTGCTTTCCAGTATTAAATCCATAATTGCCAGAGCACACATCGCTTCAACAATCGGGACAGCCCTTGGCAATACACAGGGGTCATGTCGTCCCGTAGCCGCTATGGTTACATTCTCACCCAATTTATTAACGGTATTCTGCTCTTTGCCGATGGTTGACGTAGGTTTAAAGGCCACCTGAATTTTTATGTCTTGCCCGGTACTCATGCCACCAATGATTCCTCCACTGTGATTGGTTCTTGTGCCAACTCCGTTTGAATCGCTGACCCATTCATCGTTGTGTTGCGAACCTTTCATCGAAGCGGCAGAAAAGCCATCGCCAAATGAAATGCCCTTAACCGCGTTGATATTCAATAAATACTGACCTAGAACGGATTGTAATTTCCCAAAAACAGGCTCTCCAATTCCTTTTGGCATTCCGCTTATATTACATTGGATTACTCCTCCCAAACTGTCGTTTTCCGATTTTGCCAATTCAATGGCAGCGATCATAGCCTCACTTGTTTCTAAATCCCAGCATCTAACTAGACTTCTTTCAATGTCTGATGCATTAGGCGTGGATTGGGTTATTGGGGCGATGGTTGTATAGATTTGATTCACCCATCCGGTGATTGTGATACCCTGTTTTTCTAAATATTGAATGGCCAATGCACCTGCGGCGACCCATCCTGCTGTAATTCTTGCGCTGCTTCGTCCACCACCGCGATGATCACGATGATCGTATTTGGCTTCGTATAATAAATCAGCATGGCCAGGTCTGTAAATGTCCTTTAACGCATCGTAGTCCTCCGACTTCGCATCAGTATTTGGAATCAAAATTGTTATTGGCGAGCCTAGGGTTTTTCCTTCAAAAATTCCAGATATGATTTCAACGACATCACTTTCGTTACGAGATGTGGTAATGTTGCTCTGACCAGGACGTCGGCGTTGCATACATTTTTGCAATGCTTCTAAATCAACGGTCACGTTTGATGGATATCCATCTATCACAACCCCAATGGCAGTCCCGTGGCTTTCACCAAATGAAGTGATGGTTAAATTCTTTCCGATGCTGTTTCTGGCCATTTCGTTTCGATATACTACTACTAACTACTACTACTACTACTACTACTACTACTCAATTTCTTGATTTACCAAGTATGGTCGATCTGAATTTTTGGTCCTTCAGGTGTGCCAATAAAAATCAAACTGAAACGTCCACTCAATGTATCGTGGGTGGGAGCGTTTCTGTTTACTATGCTTGAAAAATCTCGTGAACCTAGATTTGGATTTGCCTGCTCCAGTTTATGCTTTTGGATGACTTCCCATCTTCCGATGACTTGTGCGATGTAGGCGGCTTCATTCACCCATCGGATTTCGTCGCGATGAAATGTGAGTTTCCCCATCGCATCTTTATTAGGATAACCCTTTTTATAGGAATCCGTAATTTCTTGCCAACTTGTCTTAACTTTTTTGTCGGTAATGAATCGCACGCTGGAATCTTTGATGTAGCCCGACATAAAAACATCGATGTTTGCATCGTTCCAACCCTTGAGTTGATAATCGAGAACTTTATTTACATCGTCCAGGGTGTATGCAAATACGCTTTGACCCTTCGAAATATTAGTTACGGCGTCTGATCCACCACTTTGGTAGCGATAAATAAACGATATGATGGTGCAGACCATCGCAATTATTGCAAGAATCCAGGTTTTACGTGAGTCAGTTCCTTTCTTCTTGGCAACTGTTTCTGTTGTATTGTTGTGATTTTCGGTATTCATATGACTGACGATTAACTTAATCAAAGGTACACTTCTTCAATTGCTCCCAAAACTGCGGGAAGGATTTTTCTACACAGGCGGCGTCGGTATAACTCAAAGCGGGAATCCATGGTTTGAGTGCTGAAAATGCCATTGCAATGCGATGGTCTGATTGGGTGTTTACATTGAGTTGGGCAGGAAAGCATCGACCAGAACAGTTCAATATCCATAAATCATCCGATTCCGAGCCAAAATTCCTCAGTGTGCAACCCAAGGATTTAATATTCTCCTGAATTGCTGCGATCCTGTCGCACTCTTTGTATCGCAGATTTTCAATGCCACGGATTACGACTGATTTGCCCATGATACACCATCCAACCACTAGGGCAGGAACCAGGTCGGGGTTGTTTTTTAGATTGATATGCAAGGTTTGATCTTGCCGTAGTATTTCATCGTCCTCTAAAAATTCAGGGGTCGGGTTAATGTGGCTATTCTGCCTTGAAATCAGAATCCCGTTATCGGTTGCAATTGACTTGATGCCAAGATGATTGCCTAATTCGCACATCGCTGCATCACCTTGCTGACTTTTACCCATAGTTGTTATTCTCGAAGATTCGGTCAATTCAACGTCTTCCTCTCCATCACCGTGGGAACTGTAGGCTGTTAGTTCTGAAATTGTTAGAGTCTGAGTTGATGGGAAGCCGTCTGATTCATCTCCTTCGTCTAATTGCAATCCCGAGAGTACTAGGTCTGTATTACGCTCAGAATTACTCAATTTTAAGCCCACTAGTTCAATGGTTGCATCCTTCGACATGCCCAATAAAAGCGGGTAGAAGAATGCGGCGGAACTCCAATCCGATTCG
>CANHXF010000235.1 GCA_947464515.1 Flavobacteriales bacterium | reverse complement strand
GTATCCATCTGAGCCTGAGCATGCTTCGGTAATATCGAGGCAACAAGAAATATCAGACAAAAAAAAGCGCGGCGAGATGGATTAATTCGATTCATTTGGATGCAATGATTCTAAATGTGTCGCAAAACTATGCTTATTTAGAAAGATTACAAATATAATGTAGAAAGATTTCAAATAATATGATAAATGTCAGTATTTACGACCTTTCCAAACGGTCTTTCTAGGCAACAAAAAGAAGATAGATGTACCCACAGTGACAATCATCAGGTAGAATTCATAGATCAGATGCCATGCCCAAGACGGAGTTTTTTCGCCCACATTGTTGCAAATACGATTGATTTGTATCGTCTGTAAAATCCATTTTATCGCCCAAATGGAAATGAAAATCAATTCTGTTCGATCCAAATCAATGGATGGGTTAGTCCATGTCCATCGCATCAATTCTAAGCCCAATGTGGTGATTGGAATTGCGAAATAGAATAAACCAAATACACCAAATAGGAGCCACCAATACCAAGGCAGTTCTTTTCCGCCACTCAACCATCGTTTTCTTTGATGCAATAATGCAGAAAATCCTTTGGTTTCAACCGAGTGAGCAAGGACATCCGGCGCCATTACGTTATTCCATCCGTAGCCTTTCGCGCAGATTTCACTGTATAGTTTGTAGTCTTCGGTAATTGAAAATTTAATACTCGCGTAGCCACCCGTTTCCCAATACGCTTTTTTTCTGACGATCATATTGTTCCCCACCGCAGTGGCCGGAACACCAGCATAAGAAATCACATTGAGCAAACCCATGAAATACGTCCAATCGATGCCTTGAAGCTTGGCCCATACAAAATCCCAACCCTTCGCATTGATGTCCGCCTGAACCATGGTGGTGCCGCTGGCAACCCCGGTATTGTCCGACATACTTTGGATCATCGCCTTGGCCCATTGGGGTTTTACGCGTACGTCGGCATCGGTGATAAGATAAAAATCGCCCTCCGCATGAATATCAAGTTGTGCCATCACCCGCGCTTTTGCCTTCAACCCAGAATCATTATCTACGATGTCGATAACCTTGATAAATGAATATCGCGCCGCCCAATCTCTCGCAATCTCCGCCGTATTGTCGCTGCTTTGATCGTTCCCAACCAAAATCTGCAGTTTTTCTTTGGGGTAGTCGAGCGCGCACAAGGCAGCCAAACAATCGCCAATATTCTCGGCTTCATCCCTCGCTGCAACCCAGACACTTATTTGAGGCCATTCGGTGGGCTGTGCTTGGAATGCCGCTTTGTATCGAAACAAATAAAAGTTTTGAATCAGTTGAATGGCAATGTAGGCCGCCGCAATCAAAAATAAATAGGGGTGTAAAACGCATACCCAATGCCAAATCGTGTTCATTGCAATTATAGAGTTTCAAAGGTAAAACCTTCCGCCAACATGGCTTCCAAATAACTTGGGAGTATTTGTTTTAATTGATTCTCGGCCTTTTCACTGTCGTGGAATACCACAATGCTGCCAGGTTTTGCATTTTTCACCAAAGCCGATAAACTCTTTTTGCAATTTAAATGCTTGTCGTAATCGCAGCTTAAATCACTCCACTGGATGATTTCGTAGCCTTTGGCGCGCAATAGTTTGATTTGCGATGGCTTGATCTGACCGTAGGGCGGACGGAATAACCGGGGTTGAGCCTTTTCATCGTTCATTTGCTCATGAATTTTGCGAATTTCGGTGTCGCAATCTTCGATATCCTTTAGGTAATCGACGTTTTTGTGCTTCCATCCTTTGATATGATGCATCGTGTGATTCCCAATTTGATGCCCTTCGGTCAATAATTGTTTAGCAGTTTCCGGATGTTTTTTCAAATTATCGCCCACGCAGAAAAAGGTCGCTTTGATTTGATGTTTTTTCAATTCATCAATCACCCAGGCCGTGATTTCAGGGTGGGGACCATCATCAAACGTAAGATAAATCACTTTTTCTTGTCCGACTTTCCGCCAAGTACATGAGGGAATTAGCCATTGAATTGTGGAAGGAACGGAAAAAAAGTGCATCGCGAAGCAAAGTTGTGACTTTTGACATGTTTTCACAACCCAACATGGATTAAATTTGTAGCATATGGCAGAAAAAGTAACTCTTGTGGGTGGTGGATTGGCTGGAAGTCTTATGTCGATCTATTTGGCCAAGCGGGGCTATGAAGTTTATATCTACGAAAGACGTGGCGACATGCGTTCGGGAAATTACATAGGCGGAAGAAGTATCAACCTTGCACTTTCTACCCGTGGTTTACGTGGATTGGCCAAAGTGGGACTGGATCAAGATGTGTTGGATATTTCTATTCCAATGACTGGCCGAATGATGCATTCGGTGGATGGTGCTTTGAAGTATCAGCCCTATGGCAAGGATGGTCAGGCGATTTACAGTGTTTCAAGAGGACAACTGAATATTAAATTGCTTCAATTGGCGGATCAATACCCCAATATTCACATGTTTTTCAACTACAAATGCGTTGCAACCAATTTGGAAACTTGCGAAACGACGTATGTCAATGAGCACGGTGAAACCATCGTAGACAAGGCCGATGTAGTTTTGGGTACCGACGGTGCCTTTAGTGCTTTGCGCGATTCGATGCAACGGACTTCGAGATTCAATTTTTCTCAAACCTATGAGAATTACGGTTACAAGGAATTGGAAATTGTTCCCGATGCCAATGGCGATTTTCAGTTGGATAAAAACTGCTTGCATATTTGGCCACGTCAGAGCTTCATGATGATTGCTTTGCCTAATCCGGGCGGCAATTTTACGTGTACTTTGTTCATGCCGTTTGATGGAAATCCAGGGATCGATCAGTTAACGACTGCTGAGGAAATTACCGCGTTTTTCAAACTTCACTTTCCCGATGCGATGTCGATGATGCCTGGTTTGGTAGACGATTACCTCAATAACCCTACGGGTGTTTTGGCCACGATGCGCTGCTATCCTTGGGTTAGAGGCAACAATGCTTTGATGGGCGATAGCGCTCACGCTGTTGTGCCTTTCTATGGTCAGGGAATGAATTGTTCTTTTGAGGATTGTGTTGTA
Organism: Flavobacteriales bacterium; assembly: GCA_947464515.1. Taxonomy (GTDB): domain Bacteria; phylum Bacteroidota; class Bacteroidia; order NS11-12g; family UBA955; genus UBA955. The sequence continues at coordinate 607 of CANHXF010000235.1, read as the reverse complement.
CTTGACGAATGTATAGAGGAATTGGGCGGTGAATGGGGTTCAGTATTAGACGCGTATCAGAAGTTGCGCAAACCCAATGCAGATGCCATTGCTAATTTGGCGTTGCAGAATTTTGTGGAAATGCGAGATTTGGTTGGTAGCGATGCGTTTTTATACAAAAAGAAGGTAGAGCATATGTTATCGGAAAAACACCCAGACCTATTTGTTTCACAATATGAGCGAGTTACGTTTTCAACGCGTGATTACGCTGAGGCATTGGCTTTTGGTGAATTGAACGACCGCGTTTTAGAGTCGATTATTCAGAACAAGTGGGAAGAGAAACTCGATGATCGCGCTTTCGTGGAAACGTTGTTCGCCGACCATCAGTAATATCAGCAACTTGTAATTTGCCTAAAGGCTATTTTGCAGGCTGCTGCTTGTATCGGGCTTTTGTTTTGGTTTCGATACTGTCCATGATGTCGGGGTTGTACTGGGTTTTATACTTGCCCTTTAACGTAAATTTCCCTGTCCTTTCGCTGCGCGTATCGCGAATGGGTTTTAGAATTTTGATGTAAGCAACGATACTAATTCCGGTAATCAATGCAAAAAAGGCAATGGCTACAGTCAG
>CANHXF010000234.1 GCA_947464515.1 Flavobacteriales bacterium | reverse complement strand
GGTACTGCGCTGCAGATTCGCATCAACGGCAATATTTTTTGCCACGTAGTCCATCTTCGTAGCATCGTAAACATAATCTGTGTAAGACGACGAAAAATGTCGCACCCGATTATTAAACCACGCCTCACCAACAAAATAAAAATTCGGAGTGATACTATACATGCCCGACAAATTCGTCACCGCGTGATTGCCATCCAAATCGCTCGATTGCAATATCCCAAGACCCAAACTAATATTATTTTTGGTACTGCCCAGCGTATACATGCCGTAAAGGGTATTCAACCACATCGTATTACTCGCTTTGGTAAACACACTAAACGCCGCAATGTCGCCAACAGCCAAAGTATGATTTTTCCGCAATGGCATAGAATATTTGGGGGTCACGTACATGAAAAGCGGAAAAGCGTAACCAATTCCCATCCCAAAATTATCAGTGATACCCACCTGAATATCATTCAAAAGGAGGTCGTAGTTTTGGTAGTAAAACGATCCTTTATTGATTGGATAAGCCGATGGCGCAAAGATATATCGTGAGCTATGGTGATTCATTTGGGCGATAGAATCTTGGGCCGAAAGCACCTTTTTGGGAATGGTGGGCAGCGCTGGAAGCTTTACGATTTTTTTTCTTGTACTGTCTTTGGGCGATGCGATTTCTTCCTCTTCATCGGGCGTAGTGGACTGATTCACTTGCGCTTGAGACGACAAACTGAGGGCTGCGAGTTGCAGCACAAAAATCCACTTGAGTTTTTTCATGATTTCCCTTGATAATTCCATGTAAAATTACCCCTTACCCGATTGCGAAAATAGGACATTTGTCATCTTGATAGAGAACATGTATCATGTGTATGTTCCACAATTTCTATGGGAGTCCAAATTATGGATCAATACCCCCGAAACCCTAACTTCGGATGTTTGATTTAAGGGAGATGTCAATTTCTGTATTTTTTTTGCATTTAGCCCTGTGAAAAAAGGAATTATTGTTTTAATTTGTTGACAATGAACAATCTAACGTAGAAAATCGTCAAACATATTCGCAGACATGAAATATCAGTTAATAACGAGCATTTTAGTACTCGGTGTGAATTTGACATCAAACCTATTTGGACAAACTTCAACATTACACAATTCCGATACTTTTTCAAATTCCAAAGTTTTAAAAAATACCTTATCAATTGGAATATCGAATATCAATTTTTTTGATAATACCAAGGCTTCATGGAGCACAAAATCAAGAGATTATTATGGCCTAATTGGAAGTTTCAGTTTATCCTATAAAAGGAAGATGAATAAAAATTATTTTTATTCAATGAATGTAACTCCGTTTTTGCGGAACGGATATTATGCGCCCTGGAAATCCGACTATGAAAAAGGCAATCTATTAAGCAGAGCATTTGGGATTGCTTCTGTTGATTTTGGCAGGAGTTCTAGAACAATCAAATTCCGAAATTTTGCGTTTGGATCAGATTATAGTGTTAAATTCTTGTATCGTTTTGGCACAGGGGATGAAATTTTTTTAGAATCATATTCTAGTTCAGTCAACTACGCATCGGAAGAAGTTAATTTTTCAGGTGTAGGCCTTGGCATAACGACAAATTTCCATTTTATTATCTCAAACCGAATAACTTTTTCTATGGAGACCGGTTTTTGTCATGTTTTTGAAAATGGAAAGTATGAAGAACTATCACCACCTTTTTTTGAATATTATCAATATACTCCACCAAAAAAAATGCTTGTTTTCCAACCTAAAATCGGGATTTTGTTTTAATACAGATCTTGGAATATCAATACTGCGTTGCACGTAGAAGTCCTTCCCATCGGAAATTGTCTTCAACCAGTTAATTTATAGAATCTAAGTACCATGTCACGAACGGAACGGCTGTAGATGGGTGAAATTTGCTGGACTTTGCCATTAGATGATTCACATGTTTAAGCAACGAAATACGCATAAAATGCATCAAACTGCTTGGTGATTCGTTGAGGGCCAAATAAGCACAAATAATCCAATGAAATTCAAAGCAATTCTATTCCATATTTTTTCTATTTTTTTAGTAACAGAGGCCTCTGCCCAATACACTTATCCAATTTATGGTGGTGTAATGAGGTCTGTCGGTTACGCTGATTCTAATTCAAGTAATATTATTTCAATTTTCAGTTTATCAAGCCAAAAGGTACGATTGACAAATTATAGTGATTACGATACAACAATTGCCATCACAGCGAATAAAGTTCTTGATGCACTGGTTCCTAAAAAATACTTCTGCATGGGAGTCTCCAGTAATACTGTTGTTGCGAAGCGTACAATTTTCATCGAAGCAGGTAAACCTTTGACTGTCTCTTTTTTGGATGTCTTTCAACCTTATGGTACCTCAAAACAAATTACAGGTAAAGCAGGGTCTTATCAATCTATCGAAAAATCGAATTGTGGAAGTGCTTATGTACTTTACCATCCCAAGACTTGCCACTATTCATACATTCCTTCTTCCACGTCAAAAAAGTATAGGGATTTTGCTTATTGTTTTACTGTTGTTGCTTTCGATGATCAAACAGAGGTTCAATTTGATTTAAACTTTGATACTGATTTGGGTCGAAAATTCACCAAGAAACTCAATCGCGGTGAGACCTTTCAAATTTCCATCAAATATCCCCGCACTAATTTTGCAAATAATGAAACAGACTTCAAATTACACGTCGTCAACGGCGGCAAAATAACCTCCGCAAACTGTAAGAAAAAACTGGCTATTTACTCTAATAACTTTGGTATTGGATTTACGAAAAGTCAAACTTGGCTTCAAATCGACCAAGGATTATACCCCTATAACGGTATAGAAATCGAACAGTTGCAACCGATAAAATCTTGGGGCTATGAGTTTGTTGTAGCATCGGAAGGAAAGAGCCACATGGGGAATACCTATCATCTATTTAGCTTCAAAGACAATACGATATGGATCAATGGTAAAATGACGATTATTGATAAGGATACGGTCATTGCAGATACGGTTTTTTACAAACCACTTTTAATACAATCTCTCAAGCCCATTGCGATTACCCAATATGTCTCTGGGGCAAAAAATTTATTGGTCGATGGTGCGCCAGATGATAAAGTCTACGCAAACGTTTTGGACTTTGCAAGTATTCCTCCAACGAATGCCTTAACAAAAGAAATCGCTATCCCAATACCCACGCCGGTGGGGACAAGCCAAATGAATCGGGTGGTAGTATTTTCCCCGGGTAATAATAAGATTGAAGTGAATGGCAAAAGTTACACTTTGACCAAGAAGTTCGGAAACATCTATTGGGGATCAATTCAACATACTCAGCAAGACCTTGTAAACATTAAATCATCTACTGGTTTTAATGGCTACCTAATCCATACGGGATCCAGCGATACTTTTAAGTCGGACTACACAACCACCTATTTAGCCGGTGTCATGACTTTATTTACAGGTTGGGATTCATTGCAATCACGCATTCGGGTTAATAAGCAGGGTGCTCATTGGTATGGGGTGGATGATACGGGCCTTTCCGTGGCTTGCGTCGGGGCAAATACCAATTTTGCCTTGGAGGCGGGTTTGAGAAAATTGCAAAAGATTACCTGTTACATTGATGGAAAGCTCGCAAGTAAATCCGCGGATTTTGATTGGAAGTTCACCGACACCGGCAAAGTGAAAATTACGTTTAAT
>CANHXF010000233.1 GCA_947464515.1 Flavobacteriales bacterium | reverse complement strand
CATTGATGGAAAACTCGCAAGTAAATCCGCGGATTTTGATTGGAAGTTCACCGACACCGGCAAAGTGAAAATTACGTTTAATTATGAATTCGGTGATTACGGCTGCGACAGCGGGGTCCAGTTTTCAGTCAGTCGTTGGATAAAAATTTACCAAAATGTAGACCGAAAGCCTTTCTCAGATACCACGGTGTGCGCCGGAGATACACTTCGATTTCTTTCAAACAAAGATTATTTGTCCAAGGTAAAGTGGTTTAATCCCACCACCAAAATCACTTGCGATACCTGTAGAACGTTAACTTACATCGCCAAGCCCAATGCAAAAAGCAAATATTTGCTCACCATCCAAAAGCCTGCATGCAATGCCTTTAACGACACGTTTTCTATTCAGGTGAGGGATTCGTTAAGGATTGAAGTTCCGCATGATTCCATCTATTGCATGGGAGATACCTTAAGGGCCTTTTTGTTGGGCAGCGGCGGCCTTTCGAATCAATATATGTGGTCGTATATATTCAATGGTGATACGGTGCAACTGAATCACGAAATGAAGGAATCTGGCCAGTGGTCAATTATGCTCTCGGATGGTTGCACAAAGAAGCCTTTAGTAAAGACATTTGACGTTTATGTTGACACCACCCAGTTAAAAGTTGACGCCATTACTGATTCGATGTGCAAGGGCATGAAGGTGTTTGATTTGAACACTGTAAAGGCAAGTCCGAAAGGCGGGAAATGGTACTTGCATGGTTCAATACTGAGTTCTGTAACCTCGGTACGATTGGACTCAATATCGATTTACCCCAAGCATGTAATTCTCAATTATTTTTATCAAAACAGCAATACTGGCTGCGTGCTTAACCATACCGATTCATTCTGGGTAAGCGACACCTTGAAAACGGCTTTGGGCCGGATTGACGGCATCTGTAAAGAGACCAAGCTTTGGGATGCGCCGAAGGAGTTCAAATCTGCCAGCGCCGGCGTTTGGTACTCGCCCACTGCGGGTTTAGCCATCGACAGCATGGGTAGGATCAACCCCCGGAATTCTAGCGCCGGGACATTCAAGGTGAACAAACAGTATACAAATAGCCAAGGTTGCGATTATCAATCTGAAGGACAGATTAGCATCGCTCCTGGGGTGTTGAGCATCAGCGGTACATTGAGCGCCACATCGGGCAAAGTGCCATTGAAGGTGAACTTTGAAGGACAAAACAGCATCGTGGGCACCACAGAATACAAATGGATTTTTGGAGACACCAAACAATCGCCAAAGGATACCGCTTGGGGCGCTGCGGTGAGTTATACTTACAACGATACTGGCAAGTTTTACCCCCTATTGGTTGGGTTGGCTGGCGGCTGCCGAGACACCATCAATTTGGCCGTGGTGAGTGCCCGATTGCTTAGCACGAAGCAAATGGGTGAGAATCTCACGGTGAACCTTTACCCCAACCCCAGCGGCGCGGGCAATGAAGTGGTACTCAGCATTGAAGGCAATTTCAAATCTAGGAGCATTACGGTATACAACGCTGTGGGCAGTAAAGTGTCAACGCATCGCATCGAAAAAGGAGAACAGCAAATCACCCTCACGCCTCAATCGTCTGGAATTTACTTCATTGAGATAGAAGGCACCGGAAATCAAATCAAATGGATTGTGGAGTGATTCTGAACTACTCACACCCTAAATACCCAATGTCACCATTGTTTAACTCTATATTCAGCATCATCGATTCGCCTCTACTTAGAAGCTCAATTTCTGACCTACGAAGATGGTTTGTCCGATTATCCCACACTTTATGCAATGCCTATTTGCACATATCGACTTGACCAGTTTTAATCAATGTGATTTGACTTGAATTATCTAATTTTGCTGATAATGCGAAAATTCCTATTTATTCTTCTTTGTCTATTTGTCTTTGTTGGATGCCGTAAAAATGTGCACCGCCATGATAGGAAATTCAGGAACCAATTTGTAGGTACCTATCAAATAGATAGTGTTGTATATCATTTGCCGAATATGGATAGTTCTTCAGGTGAGATTAAAGACACCAATTTCGTGGTTTTGCCTTTGCCAAATGATTTTTTTGAAATCTTACCAACCAAAGACCAAATAGAAAAAAATGTTACTAATACGGGTAAGTTCTTAGATTCAATTTTCACATATGAAATTCAAGGATTTGAAGATGATAAAACTGGGCATTTAAGCATTACCTATTGTAATGATTGCCCCTATTCTTCAGTTATGCAACACTTCATTGGTGTTCATTACATTGTCATTCATGATGATAAAAAACTCGTCATGGAATCAAGATTCAATCTGAACGAGAAGCCCTATTTCAGTCGTGTGCATTTGTCAAAGAAATAATAGAAAGAATGCTCGAAAGGGCTCTCATCGGAATGTGGAATAATCAAACAAATCGCCCCCTCACCACTTACAAATCCAAATTATGGATCAATAGCCCTGAACCTCAACCTTCGGTTGTTTGATTTACGGGGAGGGGTCAGGCTTTTGCTCGATGGTAGCAATTTTAGACCGACGACGATAGGTGAAATTTGCTGGACTTTGCCATTACATGATTCACATGAAGAGGCAACGAAATACACATAAAATGCATCAAACTGCTTGGTGATTCGATGAGGGCCAAATAAGCACAAATAATCCAATGAAATTCAAAGCAATTCTATTCCATATTTTTTCTATTTTCATCATGACGGAGGCGCATGCCCAATACACATACCCAATTTACGGTGGATTATTCATCACAGGAGCTGTGAATATAGTATCCTTTCACAGTGAGAGCAGTCAGAGTGTGCGGATTACTAATTATAATAATTACGATACAACCATCAGTTTAACAGCCAACAAGCCGATGGATTTAATGTTGTACAAAAAGTTTTTCACCATCTCTGTCGGGAGCAGAAATACAATTCTTAAACGCACATTGTTTGCACTTTCGGGTAAGCCTATAACAATAACAACACTAAATATATGGGGATCACGAGCATCTGAAACAAAACAAACGGGATTAGGCCCAACAGGCTCATATCAATCCATTGAGAAGTCAAGCTGTGGAAGCCAATATGTTTTATATCATCCCAAAACGTGTCATGAGTCGTATGTCTCGTCATTAAAACAATATCAAGATTATCCATATTGTTTTACTGTTGTTGCATTTGAAGATCAAACAGAAGTTCAATTTGATTTAAACTTTGACACTGATTTGGGCCGAAAATTTACCAAGACATTAAATCGAGGTGAGACATTTCAGATGTTGATTAAGTATCCTAGTACATCCTACCCATACAAGAATGATGAATGGAAATTACACATCGTAAATGGCGGTAAAATCACATCTTCCAATTGCAATAAAAAACTTGCAGTATTTTCCAATAATTTTGGATTTGGATTCACAACGAGTCATAATTGGTTTCAAATTGATAAGGGCGTTTATCCAAATGACGGTATAGAAATCGAACAGTTGCACCCGATAAAATCTTGGGGCTATGAGTTTGTTGTAGTATCGGAAGGCAAGAGCCACTTGGGGAATACCTATCATCTATTTAGTTTCAAAGACAATACGATATGGATCAATGGTAAAATGACGACCATTGATAAGGATACGGTCATTGCAGATACTGTTTTTTATAAACCCCTTTTAATACAATCCCTCAAGCCCATTGCGATTACTCAATATGT
>CANHXF010000232.1 GCA_947464515.1 Flavobacteriales bacterium | reverse complement strand
TATAGGTTGTTCGGCAAGGAGCAAGTGTTTTCTTCGGGATACAAATTTTCTCGCTCCAATACAACGCGGAAGCAATTTGGCAAGGGGACGGTGAATTCGGATTTTGACATCGCCCTAACGGAGCCGGGATATGGGATAGATTTGTTGTTTCGGACAGTGAACCATGCCGTGTTTATTGAAAATCTGTTCAGGCTCTCTCCTCGATGGTCGATTTCTCCTGGACTTAGGTTTGATAATATCAGTTCCAAGATGACGGGGGATTTGACAAAGTATCAGATGATTGATAAGCGATACGATCGCAATAGGAATGTATTAATGACAGGGGTTGGCAGTGAGTATCAGTTGGGACGGTATATGGAGTTGTTTTCGAACTACTCGAGTGCCTATCATCCAATTTTGCATTCTGATTTGATTCCTTCTGCTACATTGATGGAAGTGGATCCGCAATTGAAAGATTCCAAAGGGTATAATTTTGATTTTGGTTTGAGAGGGAGATTTAATGATGTTTTTCGCTTTGATGTGAGCTATTTTAGATTGTTTTATGGAAATAGAATTGGCAATCTCACGCTATTAAAACCCGATGGAACGCAGTATTTTTTTCGGACGAATATCGGTGATGCGCTTACCACGGGGTTTGAGTCGATGTTGGACTTGCATGTGTTGAAGCTAATTAAGGGTGGGCATAAGAATCATTTGAACGTGTTTTGTACTTACGCTTTGAATCGCGCGCGATATCTCGACGGTACCGTGGTTCTGGGTAAAACCAATTTGGATATTTCGGGCAACAAAGTGGAAGATGTGCCTGATTATATTTTTCGAACAGGAATGACATTTAAATCGAGCCATATAATGGTGTCGGTGCTTTATTCTAAAACGGGGCAAATGGTATCGGATGCGAACAATACCGTTTTTAATACCAATGGCATCACTGGAATCATTCCTTCGTTCCATGTCATGGATTTTACTTGCGCCTACCAATTTTTAAAGCGCTACAATGTCAAGGTGAGCGTAAATAATTTGGAAAACAAAATCTATTTCAATCGCAGAGTAGGTAATTATTTGGGTCCAGGAATCCTTCCAGCTACCGGTAGAAGTATTTTGATTTCACTTGGATTGAAGCTGTAAACTTGAATCAAGGGGCTGAATCTACGGTGAGTTACTTGCTCGCTCGGTTGACGGTGATGGATGAGGATATCGAAGTCAATATTCCCCCAAGTAGGTTGTCGACGATGAGCTAATCCCAAAAACTGATAAAAATCAGTTTTTGGGATGGCCGACGTCATGGTTAATACGCCTTCCATGGGTGCAATTTGCACCCATGGGAGGCGTAACTGTTGATACACATATTTGTTATCATTGCGGAACTGAAACACGGAGAGTTATCCAATTTGATTACAAAGATTTTTGCTGCGATGGCTGTAAATCGGTATATCAATTGCTATCGCAAAATGAACTTTGTCAGTACTATGAATTAAACAACAACCCCGCCGCCAATCAAGCATTGGGGTTTGATGTTTCTAAAGGAACCCACGCGCACAAATTTGCCTTTTTAGACAATCAGAAAATCGCTGAGCGCTTATACGTTTACCAAAGCAAAACCGACAATCATATCGTATATTATCTGCCACAGGTCCACTGTAGTTCCTGCGTTTTCTTGCTAGAGAATATCCATAAATTATCGCCAGGTGTGTCCATGGGGGAGCTGAATTTTTCTCAAAAGCAACTCAAGGTGTCTTTCGATCCCAACTTGACCTCAGCCAGAAAAATTGCACATTTTTTAACGGCCATTGGTTACGAACCCTATTTTAGCTTGAGCGACCTTGGTGAAAACGAGGTAAAATCGAATAAAATTAGTGGCGAATCTAAATTGCGATTGGTTCGATTGGGTGTTGCTGGCTTTTGCTTTGGTAACATTATGTTGCTCAGTTTTCCTGAGTATTTTCAGTGGGGTAGTGCGGATTTGGATGGCTTGAAACCCTATTTTCTGCTACTAAATCTGCTATTGATTCTGCCTGTGATGTTCTTCAGTGCCCAAGAATTCTATGCGCTTGCTTGGGGCGGTTTGAAAAAGAAATATCTTACCATTGACCTTCCCATCGTTCTGGCCATGCTCATCACTTTCGGTCGTAGCTTGTTCGAAGTGTACTACCATTTGGGCCCTGGTTACTTCGATTCCCTGAGCGGGATTGTGTTTTTTATGCTCTTGGGTCGATATCTACAAGACAAAACCTATCAACGCATCGCCTTTGATAGAGATTATACTTCCTATTTTCCATTAAGTGCCGCGGTTTGGAAGGGGGGCAAAACGATGAATGTCCCCCTCTCTGACATCCAAAAAAACGACGAATTAATCATTCACAGCCAAGAATTGATTCCGGTGGATTCAAGATTGGCCCATGGCACAGCCCAAATTGATTACAGTTTTGTGACAGGTGAAAGTTCTCCGGTGATAGTAAATATTGGGGAGTGGTTGTATGCTGGTGGCCGACAATTATCGGGGAGTATTCGCGTGATTGCCGAGAAGTCAATGGCCCAAGGATACTTGGTTTCGTTGTGGAATAAATCGTCGCAAAAGTCCCTCGTCGCAAAATCCGGTATCGAAAACGACTTTGTACATCGAGCCAGTCAGTGGTTTACGATGGCGCTTTTTATCATCGCAATATCAACCGGAGTTTATTGGAAATTTACAGATCCAACCAAAGTTTGGACAGCATTAACGTCTGTTTTGATTGTCGCTTGTCCTTGCGCTTTGCTGTTAAGTGTCACTTTTACCCATGGACACTTGCTGACATTATTGGCAAAGAATGGACTTTATGTTCGAGGGGCATCTGCATTAGATCAATGGAGAAAGGTGACGGTTGCCGTATTTGATAAAACGGGGACACTCACTGTATCGTCTAAACCCAATATTGAATTTGAAGGCCGGGAACTCGATTCCCATACTTGGGATGGCATTGCTGCCTTGGCCACAGAAAGTGTGCATCCTTATGCAAGGAAAGTGGGTGATTGGTTGAACCGACCGAAAGTGCCTGTCAATGAATTGAAAAATGTGGTCGGAAATGGGGTTAGCGGCAAAATCGACGGGGTTTTGTATCGATTGGGTAGCAAGAATTTTGTGGGGTTGAGTGAAAATGTGTCCGTTGGTGATAAAGGTCTAATTACGACTCCCGAAATTAAAGACGAGCGGGTTGATAGCTTGAAAGGCGGGAGCGAAATCTGGGTTTCAATTGAGGATGTAGTTGTAGGTCGATTTGTGCTCAGCAGTGCATTTCGAGCTGGATTACAAGGCATGTTTCATCGGCTCTTAAAAGGCGGAGTTCGCTTGAATTTGTTGAGCGGAGATACCGATGGCGAGCGATTGCTTTTGGAAAATCTGATGCCCCCCAATACGGATTTTTTGTTCCAACAGAAACCGCATCAGAAGCAAAATTTTGTGAAAGAGCTGAAGCAAAAAGGAGTGTCAGTGATGATGGTGGGCGATGGGTTGAACGATGCTGGAGCCCTGATGGAGGCGGATTTTGGGATTGCTGTTTCCGATGATATGGGTTATTTCTCTCCGGGTTGCGATGCGATTATCATGGGAAGCTCATTGTCTACATTGGATTCACTGTGGCGAATTGTAAAACGGGGCAAGCGAGTGATTTGGTGGAGCTTTTTTATTAGCATATTATATAATGTGGTGGGTTTGAGTTTTGCCGTTAGTGGCAAT
>CANHXF010000231.1 GCA_947464515.1 Flavobacteriales bacterium | reverse complement strand
CTGGCGCTAGGCCAATTTGCCACGAACAACAAAACATCCGGACAATCTAATTTATCCTTCAGCACCGTTTTTCTTATCCAAGCCGGAAATCGCAAATCGTAACAAATAAATGGCGCAATCTTAAATCCCTGGAATGAAAAAACACAAGTCTCACTGCCCGCTTCGTAAACCTCGTGCTCGCCACCATAGGAAAACAAATGACGCTTATCGTACTGAGCCACCTTTTCGCCCTGGTAAAACGACAAAAAGCGATTGTAGTAAGAGCCATTTTCTATGATCGATAGGCTGCCGCAAATCATTCGGTCCTTACTCATTTCTGCCATCCACTGCACCGTTTCGCCGTCCATCGTTTCCGCAGCTTTTTCTGGATTCATAGTAAAACCCGTAGAAAACATCTCAGGGAAAACCACCAACGAATTGGGCATCGTTTGAGACAAATGCCATTGAAGTCGAGCCCGATTGGCTATCGGATTCTCCCAAATGAGGGGCGTTTGAACCAAAAATACGTTTAGAGTCGACATAATACATCAAGACTTTTTTGGAGTGTATCGTTGTTTTTGGCAAAACAGAATCGCAGTAATCGTTGATTGGGATTGGGATTTTGGTAAAATGCACTCACCGGAATCCCAGCCACTTTATGCTCAATTGTGAGCCATTCCGCAAAATCGCTATCCCGTTTATCAGAAATCGATGAATAATCAACAATCTGAAAATAGGCACCTTCGCACGGTAGCAATTGGAACCTGGATTGAGATAATCCATCGGCGAAAAAGTTTCGTTTCGATTGCATGATCTCAGAAACAGATGTTTCGTATTCAGGGTTTTCCAGTAAAAACTCTGCGGCAGCAAACTGCATGGGTGTATTTGCGGCAAATGCCAAGAATTGATATACTTTTCTAATCTCCGCGCTCAGCTCAGCCTTGGCCGTAACATATCCCAACTTCCAGCCGGTGGCGTGGAAAGTCTTTCCAAAGGATGAAATGGCGATGGCTTGATTGTGCAGTTCTGGAATTTGCAAGACAGAAACATGATCCTTTTGATCAAAAACCATATGCTCGTATACTTCATCGGATAGAACCAGAATTTCAGTATTTTGAAGCAATGAGGCTAGCATCGACCAATCAGATCGTGAAAAAATCAAACCCAATGGATTGTGTGGCGTATTGACCACTATCATCGCAGTTCTTTTGGTTATACTCGATTTCAGTAGCTCCCAAGGCATTGAAAAATCTTGATTTAGCGGGATTCGGACGGGAATACCACCTGCCAAAACGATGGAAGGCGCATAGCTATCGTAAGAGGGATCAAACAAGATGACTTCATCTCCACGTTGCACAAATGCTTGAAAAACGGCAAACAAACCAGCAGTTGCACCTGGAACGATGGTAATATCTGTTTCAGGATTGATCGCAAAACTCCTACCCCATGAATTTTGTCGTTCCGCAATCACTTCCCGCAAACTCATTTGTCCGGCCATGGGCGAATACTGATTTTTTCCACCCAAAAGCGATTCATTTACTTTGTCGATTAAGCCTGGGGGTGGATTAAATTCAGGGAACCCTTGAGAAAGGTTGATTGCATTGTGCTTGGTGGCCAGGGCCGACATTACAGTAAATATCGACAGACCTTGATTGGGTAATTTAGAGGCTCGCACATCGCGAAAATACAAATCGAAAAGTAACTAATGGGAACCTCATGAAATAATATTTAGGCGCAGTTATGGACGCTGAAGAAAATTTCATAAATTTGCCCCCCGCAAAACCCTAGTAAACGCGGGATTTGGGCCTATAGCTCATTCGGTTAGAGCAACTGACTCATAATCAGTAGGTGCTTGGTTCGATTCCAAGTGGGCCCACAGAAAGCCTCTCAGCAATGAGGGGCTTTTTTATGCTCGTAGCCATTGTTTGCAGTGGTAGTGTAGCCGAACGGAGTGCTATTTTGTAAAAAAAGTGCGCCTTGCGAATTTAAGAGCGTTTTTTTGAGAAATTTCTTAGATTTTCTTAGAGCCATCAAATTAACATACCATTCACAAACTATTTCTTCGTGAATTAACAAACCTAATCTGATCGCCTCTAATTTCGTGAAGTAATCACGGAGCACTTTGGAAAAGACAATTCTTGAAATGTACTTGCTTGTATCTGCCATCATTGGCATTTTGGTTGCATTGTATTTGTTTTTTAACCGCAGCAAGCACGACAATCAATATTTAAGCAATCTCTTAGGAATAGTGGTCATCTGTAGTAGTGTCCATTTTTTGCGGAACTATTTAATTTCTAGTGGTTGGATTCTAGACTTCCCCTGGTTTTACGGTACTTTTTCCTTCATCTATCTCTTGGCGCCCGCAGTCACCTATTTGTATGTTAGGGGATTGTTGAAGGATGAATATAAAATCAAGCCAATCAATATATTACACTTGGCACCCACCGCAATCCAACTTGTTTTATGCATTCCGTACATCTTGAGTTCTCGAGAATTTAAACTCAATAACATTAGGGCAATTACTGGCCATAATAACTTCTTAAACAACACCCCCATTAATGGAATACCCAATAAATATTACTTCGCAACGATTTTCATTTGTATAGTAATATACTCACTTTTGATGTTGAGAGAAATAAAAAAAGCGAAATTAAATTCCAAAGATTCCTTCCAATTGGAAATTTATCAATGGGCCCGATTCGTTTTTATCGCAAGTTTATCTATGGCAATGTTGATGATTATCAATGCCTCAATCACAGCGAGTAAAATCAATGGGAATTTTCACTTAACCGTTTTTGGTCCTTTTCTATGGTTGCGTTTACTTTTATTTACATTGGTATTATATCGAATCATTTTTTCAAAGAGATTGCTTTGGGGATTACCAAATTTTAGACAGGACTCAGAGATAATTACCAAACAACTTGCAACGACAGATTCCAATATACAGACTGAAATTGATCAAGTTCAAGAAGTATCAAAAGAAATTATTCTCTCGGATCAACAAGCAAAACAATACCATTTGGTTCTGGTTCAATTTTTTCTAACACAGACACATTTATATACCGAGTTGGAATTCAATCTAAACCACTTGGCCAAGTTTACCAATATCCCTAAACACCACTGGGCCTATTATTTCCAATATCACTCAGAAATCAGTTTTGTGGAACTGCGAAATAAGAACCGAATCACCTTTGCCAAAAACATTATGCGCCTTCCAGCATTCCGTAATAGAACCATTGAAGCCATTGGGAGTGCGTCGGGCTTTGGATCGCGGGTAACATTTTTCAATGCCTTTAAGAAGTACGAATCCATCACCCCCAGTGAATATTGGGATTCTATTAAACGAGATACGTTAGATTAGACTACATCTAGTTTCCGCAGTTGCTCCCATTCCGCGTTTTGCAGTTCTTCTGGCAACAACTTTTTGATTTTTGATTTTACATTTCTGATATATTGATCGTTTAAATTCAAAACGGATCCGATTTCCTTTGGCTTGCTGCCAATAACAGTAAGGATGAGGATTTTTCTTTCCGTTTGATTCAAAGATGCAAGGGATGGTATTTCATCAAACAAATAATCAAAGTCATTATACGCGAAATCATTTTGAACCTCCAACTCAGAAATCGATGTACTCAACTCAGACAAGCGCTCCAAATCTTGTCGTAAGAAAAGCGCATCCGGATCTTTGGAGAAACTAGAATTCTTAATCCTTTCCGATAGTTTTGATACTTG
>CANHXF010000230.1 GCA_947464515.1 Flavobacteriales bacterium | reverse complement strand
TCGCCCTAACCAATGTTGAGGTTTTTGGATTTGGCTTCTGCGGTATGCGCTTTTATTCTAGTTGGTCGGCAACGGTGAAGGCTGGTTATCGCGGAGTTCGTATCGATAGTTGCTCGGTGCATGATTGTCGGGAAAATGGCATCGTTTCATTTGCTTACGACGACCAAACAACCAATTTTTATCATCACAGGGATTTTCAAATTCGCAACACAGAAGTATATAACATAACAGGCTATGCTGCTGGCAGTCACAAAGGCAGCGGCATCGTACTATCTCAAATTGATTATTCGGTTATTGAGCGATGTGTGGCCTATAATACAGGCACTTTGAATTCGGCTTGCGGGGGACCGGGCGGCATTTGGGTTTGGTCGGCCGACAACGTGACCATTCAATATTGTGAATCGCATCATAATTCTTCTGGGTCTTCCACGGGATGCGATGGGTTGGGTTTTGATTTGGATGGTGGCGTAACCAATTCAATTGTTCAATATTGTTACTCTCATGATAACGACGGTGCCGGCTATTTGTTGGGCAATTTTACTGGTGCTCGCGCTTGGGGTAGCAATACTGTTCGATACAATATTAGCATCAATGATGCCCGCACGAATAACAGTGCTGTGACACTTTTTACTGCCCCAAACACCACCTGGAACGGATTGAATTTTTACAACAATACAGTGTATGTGAGTGGTTCAACGAAGAATAAATACACTACATTCGGTTCATTTCAAATGACGGATTATGGAACCAATATGTCGGGGGTGAAATGTTACAACAACATTTTCCAGGTTACGGGATCTGGCAGTGCCGGCCCACTTTCGTTGGTTCATGTTCCTGCCACCTTTGTTCCACAGAATCCGGTGTTTACAGGAAATTTGTATTGGAGTTCAGGGGGAACTTTCAAAATCACCTATGGCAATAGTTACAACAGTTTGTCGGCGTTTCGTGCTACGGGCAATGAAAAATTGAATGGGAATGGTGTGGGTGTGGAAGCAGATCCTTTATTGACAGGCACTTCCAATGCAGCGGCTTTGTTGTATCCAAAAGAAAACAATTCTTTGAATCAATTTCAGTTGGTATTGAGTTCTCCAGCCAAAGATGCGGGGCTTGATTTATCCAAGGAAATGGGACTTTCTGTAGGTGCACGCGATTTTTGGGGTAGTTCAATACCCGCAGGTACTAAATTCGATATAGGAGCGCATGAATTCGGTGGCGTGGTTTCGTCTGTGACGGATGTCCCTAAAAAGACATACTTCCGAATTCAATCCAATCCCATCACCAATGGTGTGTTGGATGTGGAATTGGATTTTTCAAGTCAAAAAGGGAACAAATTCCTTTTGATGGACATCACGGGAAAAACCATCTACTTGGAACAAAATTGCAATCACATCAACGATAATAAAATGTTGATGGATGTATCGCGCCTTCCATCGGGTATGTATTGGTTGACGTTAACAGCAGACAATCAGCCTTTGCAAACGGCCCGAGTGGTGATTTACCAATAGCGATTACTCAGCAGCTGCGTCGCGGAAGCTATCCATCAAATCGCTAGAGATTCCAGTGAAACTGAAACCACCATCGTGGAAAAGGTTCTGCATCGTCACCATGCGGGTGTAGTCGGAGAACAAGCTTACGCAATATTCAGCACAGGCTTCAGCGCTTGCATTGCCAAGTGGACTCATTTTATTGGCATAGTTGTAGAAGGCATCAAATCCGCCCACGCCCGATCCGGCAGTGGTTTTGGTTGGACTTTGGCTGATGGTGTTTACGCGAACGTGCTTTTTCTTACCGTAGTGGTATCCGAAAGAACGGGCGAAGCTTTCCAACAGAGATTTTGCATCGGCCATTTCACCATAATCAGGGAAGGTACGTTGAGCAGCGATATAGCTTAGGCCCACGATGCTACCCCATTCGTTCATGGCGTCTTTTTTCATTAGGGTTTGCATCAAGCGGTGGAACGACATGGCTGAGATGTCGAACGTTTGGTGCATATAATCGTAATTGCTGTCGGCGTATGGATTTTTCTTGCGAACATTCAGGCTCATACCTACGGAGTGGAGAACAAAATCCAGGTTTCCTCCTAGGGCTTCTGTGGCGCCAGTTACCAAATTTTCGAGGTCTTCCATCTTGGTGACATCGGCATAAATGAGGGGGGCGTTTAGTTTTTGAGAAAGGGCTTCAGTCTGACCGATTTTGGCTGCAACAGGTGCGTTGGTTAACACGATTTGAGCGCCTTCGGCAACACAAAGTTCGGCTACTTTCCAAGCGATCGACTGCTCATTGAGCGCGCCGAAGATGATTCCTTTTTTTCCTTTTAATAAGTTGTTCGACATAATTTTAGGGTTTTACAAATTTACGTGTTTTGTTCGAATTATGCTTTAGAACCTATTTTTGGTCATTTCAAACACATTTTTTAGCCTGATTAGGACTTCTAAATTTGGGAATATGGGGGTTATTGTTTTATTTCACCTTACCCAAAATATAAATTCTCATGAAACGACTTATACTATTGATTTTTATGGCGATGGCCTCGAGCGGTTTTGCTCAGTTGGTTAGCACGCCGCACAGCATTGTCAATGATATCCCTGCGGTGGGAGCGAAGCCTGTAGTGAAAGGAAGAAGCGCTGCTAAACCAACGAAATGTGGCGGTGATACAAGTATGTTTCCGTCGTATGGAAGTACTGCGTACAACAGCGTCACGATAAAAAAAGGCAGCTCATTGGGTCAGTTTTTTGATGCGCCCCAGGTGATGACTGTATCGGGTTTCCGATTTTTTGGTTTTTCGGTAACGCCAACTCCGGCCAAATCGGTAAAGATCAATTTGATATGTAATTTGTACAAGGCGGGGGCAGATTCTTTGCCAACGGGTACACCCATTGCATCGGATACTATTATGGTGGATACGGTGATGGGAAGCAGTATTCCATTAAGTCGGATTACATTAAATGCCGATTTTGGCAAGCCGATTACGGTGAACGGGAACTACATCATCACGGTAGAATCGGACAGTACAACGGCTTTGGCGGCGGTGGTTTGTAATTCTTATACCAATGGCGACGGGAAGAGGCGCAATTTGGGTGTGGGTTCGGTGAGTGGGAAGTGGTATCGTTGTATGAGTTTGAATATCGGTGGTACGGTTTTCAATAGCCACATGCAGATGTATCCGTTTGTGGGGTATCAGTTGGGTGCTGATTTCACAACGAGCCAGAATTGTTATCCAAATTTGGATACTCTGTATTTCCAAAATCAGAACAAGAAAACTGTTGCTAGCAGCATTTTCTATAATTACTATGTGTACTATAACATTGAGCGCTCATCGCATCGATGGAACTTCGACAATCGACTGTTTCAGTATGCGATTGATGGTAAATATAAGCCTTCATCGAAGAGCAATTTGAATGTACAATTGATATCAACAGTGTATCCGTATAGTGGGTATTCTTGCGCGGATACTGCATCAAAAATCATTTATTTTAGGCCTGGAACACCGAGTTTAAATCAGGCGGCGCAAGGGTGTAAGGGCGATACAGTGGTTATTATTGCTGGGGCTGATGCGGGGTCTACCGTGCAATGGTTTAGAAAGGTTACGGATCTCAAGCCGTTTTTTGAAGGCAACAAATTGGTGATTTACAATTGCCAAAAGACGGATACTTTCTTTGTGAAAGCGATCAATAATACTTGTGAATCGGGATGGCTTACGGTGCCATTTACGGT
>CANHXF010000229.1 GCA_947464515.1 Flavobacteriales bacterium | reverse complement strand
GAAGCCAAATCATGGGTCGACGGGTATTTAAACCGCCCTACAATGGCCAAACGAATTTGATCAAAACCTACTACCGCTTCAAAGTCTTGAGGATACTTCACTGATTGACCTTTCTCGCATTCATTTCCGCCAACTGAAGTTGGGTAATTACCTTTTCCATCACCACGTCAAATTCAGCAGGGTTGGCTTTCAAACGCGACAACTCCGCCTTAAAATCATCATATTTCACCCCGTGTTTTTTGCAAACAAATCCATAATCACGCACCCAAATCGAATCGGGCAAAATGCCGTAGTTATACTTGACTTGATGACCCGCTTCCATCACCATGACATCGGAAAGTACAGAAACCATTTTCTTTTGTTCAAGTTTGGGCTGTTCTGGACCGCATGCCACGGCCAACAACGACAAAAGGACAAACAAAAATGAGAGATTTCTGATTTTCATGCTGAAAGAATACAAAATTACAACAAACCCTGCGGTAATTTCGCATCGCAAACACCCTATGAATCGCAAAAACCAAATCGCCAAAAATATCGCAAATATCAAGGCCCAGATACCGGACCATTGCAAACTCATCGTGGTGAGCAAATACCGACCAGCGGAAGAAATCCAATCCGCCTATGATGCCGGCCAACGCGAATTTGCAGAAAACCGTGTCCAGCCATTGTTGGAAAGGGTTGCTGAGTTACCAAAAGATATCCAATGGCACCTCATCGGACACCTTCAGACCAATAAAGTCAAGTTTATTGCCCCATTTATTTCGATGATTCATTCGGTGGATAGTGTAAAGTTGCTGCAAGAAATCGACAAAGAGGCCAAAAAGAACAATCGCATCATTCCTTGCCTCATCCAACTGCATGTGGCGCAAGAAGAAACCAAATTTGGATTATCGTTGGAAGAAATTCAGCCGTTTTTTCAAGAACTCACCCAATTGGGACTACAAAATACAACCGTAAACGGACTCATGGCGATGGCAAGTTTTACCGAAGACCAAATGCAAATTGCAGAAGAATTTAGCCAAGTAGCCAACGCATTTCAAGAAGTAAAGTCACAGTATTACTCAGATGAGAAACAATTTTCTGAACTTTCCATCGGAATGAGCTCAGATTACGGCATCGCCATCGAAAAAGGATCCACCCTAATCAGAGTGGGAAGCGCCGTATTTGCTTAGTAATTGTTCAACATCATCGGCATGATGAGCATGGTAATATCCTCACCTCGCTCATTTTCATTGGGGATTACCAAACCTGCGCGGTTCGGGGCCGACAAGCACAATTGTACTTGATCGCCATCCAATGTGCTCAACATCTCTTTCAAGAATTTCGCGTTGAAACCAATTTCCATATCGTTGCCCTCAAATTCACAAGGAATTTTCTCAACAGCCTCATTCGCCATTTCGATATCTTCCGCGCTGATGGTCAACTCGTTACCTGTCACCTTAAAACGCACCTGATAAGTAGTCTTGCTCGCAAAAATGCTGATACGATTGATCGAACTCAACAAAGCCATACGAGAGATGGTGATGATGTTTGGATTCTCCTGAGGAATTACCGCGGCATAATCGGGGTATTTATCCTCCAACAAACGACAAATCAAACGTGTTTCGCCGAAAGTGAAGTATACATTGGAACGATTGTAATCGATGATCACCGGGGTCTCGTCGTTTGGCAAGGCGGTTTTCAACAAATTCAATGGCTTCTTTGGAATCAAAATGCCGCCTTCAACACCAGGATTGACATCTTTACGGGTTAAACGAACCAACTTATTGGCATCGGTGGCGACGAAATTCACTGAATCGCCCTTCATTTCAAGGTACAAGCCTGTCAAATTCATACGCAATTCATCCGAACCTGCAGCAAACAATGTCTTACTGATTGCACGCAACAAAACGTTAGAAGCAATGGTAAAACTGCCATCGGCATTGGTCTCAGGCATCGCTGGGAAATCTACACCGTCTTGGCCAGCCATTTTATAACGACCGTTATTGTTCACCACTTCGATACCGTAAGTATTTGGATCGATGTTGAACGTCACTCCCTGATCAGGCAATGAACGCAAAATATCAATCACCATCTTACTAGGCACGGCAACCTTCATATTTTCTTTGGACTCAACCGCCATACTGGTGGTCATGCTGGTTTCCAAATCCGTACTGTAAATCTTTAACTGATTGTCGCTTATATCGAAAAGGAAGTTTTCCAAAATTGGAATAATCGGCTTCGACATGATGGCTCCGTTAACGGTTAACAGATGCTGTAAGAGTTCGCTGGATGGCGCTATGAAATTCATAATTTATTCGGATTTATTATAGTTTTCCTTGGATACAAACATATTTCATCTTTGGCAACAGAAATACACATTGTACATTGTTTTATAAACACTATTTGTCATTGTCCTCCACTTTCTCCTCCTCCACAATCACAAACACATCTTCGTTGTCTTTTTTCATCAAATATTTCTCACGGGCAAATCGCTGCAAATTGCGATCGTTTCCAAACAAATATTTCTTTTGCTGATCCAACTCTGCGATGGCTTGCTTGTGCTCCTCGATGTTATCCTCGAGAACGCTTACTTCATTGGCGATGCGATAGCGAAAGAACAAATTGTTCATATCGAAAAACGACATCCAGATGGCGAAAAAGCCAAAAAGGATGTAATACCGAAAGCGAAACAGCGGATGCAACATAACAAGACAAATTTGCACTTTTTTTCCGTTGTTCCAAACCAAACTTTGTGGGGCTGTGCGATTATTTGTACTATTTTCGAAGTCTGCATGATTTCTCCAAGAGCCAGCCTAGTATTTATCGCCATTTTCACTGGCCTTTTTATATCCAATGGCTGTCAAAACGCTCCCGAAAAAGCCGGCCCGAAAGACGTCGTGTGGATAACGAACAGCCATGCCCAACTCTTCCGCATCGGCCATTCTAAAACAGATAGCTTTTTGGAGGTGTACGATGCGCCCAATTCGATGCTAAGCATCGGAAAATTCTTTTGGGGTAGCTCATTAAAAATTGAGGGGTATCAAAAAATCGAAAATCGGTCAAAAATCGTGAGTTTATCTGCCATACATACCGGAATGTTGGCAGAGCTTGGACTAGCAAAATCAATTGTTGGCGTAGAATCTAAGCAGTACATCGCACACCCTATCATTTATCAATCTTCAGCTCTAGATTCGGTGCAAGAACTCGCCCCTGATGGACCCATCATACCGGAAAAATTGGCAAAACTAAACCCGCAAATACTCATTGGATACGTGTTTAACATCCAAGAAAAAAACACCATAGAACGCATCGCCAAAAACCACTTTCCGGTGATTTGGGCCAACAATCATTTAGAACCTCACCCTCTGGGCCGCGCCGAATGGATTGTCGCCGTGGGCTGGTTATTGGGAAAATCGAAAGAAAGTAACACGTTATTCCAAGGGATCGCCAAAGAGTATTTGGCCATTGCCAAACAAGCGGCGGAGGCATTAAACCCGGCTCAGGATAAAAAACCCACGTCAGAATCTGAAAACTCCAATGGTCGACCCACGGTAATGATGAACATCCCCTACAATGGTCAATGGTTTGTGCCCCAAGGTCAATCCTATATGAGTCAGTTCATCCTGGATGCGGGAGGCATGCCCATCACCCTTCAACCCAAGGGAAGCGGAAGCAATATGGTGGGTTTAGAAAAAGCGTTGCGGGCTATGAAACTGGCCGACATTTGGATCAAT
>CANHXF010000228.1 GCA_947464515.1 Flavobacteriales bacterium | reverse complement strand
GACGAATACATCGTTTCCAAATGCTTGAATATGGCAGCCCAAGCGCGCAAATTGAAAATTTCGATTACTACTTTTATGATTGCGCAAGACCCCTATTTGCGACAGTTTGTGGAGCGATTTACCGCCGAAAATCAAGGCAAAGCCTTCCTCACCGGACTCTCAGATTTGGGTCAAATGATATTTGAAGATTACGAAAAAAACAGAATCAAACGGATTTAATTACAGATGAAACAAGAAACCACATTCAAAGCATTGAAAGCATCGGGCTATGCCCACAAAACCATAAATCAAGAGATCCAAGCGAATCTGATTGCTCGCATCAAAGCGAAACAGACGGTTTTTGAAGGACTCGTGGGTTATGAAGATACCGTTGTGCCGCAGCTCAAAAAAGCGATTTTGGCCGGTCACCACATCAATTTGTTGGGTTTGCGCGGTCAAGCAAAAACGCGAATCGCCAGAAGTATGGTGGATCTGCTCGATGAATATATGCCGATTGTAAAAGGTTCGGAAATCAACGACAGTCCCTTTGCTCCGATTTCCAAGTTTGCAGTGGATTTGGTGGCTGAGCTTGGCGACAAAACGCCCATTGAGTGGGTGCATCGTTCAGGGCGATTCTTTGAAAAACTGGCCACGCCGGATGTCAATATTTCGGATTTGATAGGCGACATCGATCCCATCAAGGCGGCGACGTTGAAACTGCCTTATTCTGATGAACGCGTGCTTCACTATGGTATGATTCCTCGTGCCAATCGCTGCATCTTTGTCTTGAACGAACTCCCTGATTTGCAGGCGAGAATCCAGGTATCGTTGTTTAATATTTTGCAAGAGGGCGATGTTCAAATTCGCGGATTTCAATTGCGCATGCCCTTGGATATTCAGTTTGTTTTCACTGCCAACCCGGAGGATTATACCAATAGGGGTAGCATCGTGACGCCATTAAAGGACCGTATTGGTTCTCAGATTTTTACGCATTATCCAAAAAATATTGCGTTGGCTCGTGCGATTACCGAACAAGAAGCTAAGATTTCTGCGGAGGATTTGGCTGCGGTATCTATTTGTGATATGGCAAAAAATCTGTTGGAGGAAGTGTCGTTTACGGCCCGTGATAGTGAATATGTTGATGCCAAAAGTGGTGTCAGCGCCCGTCTATCTATTAGTGCGATGGAAAACCTTATCGCTGCTGGCAAACTTCGTTTGATCGAAACCCAGAGCGAAAAAACCACCATCAGATTGGTTGATTTTATGTCGATTATCCCATCCATCACCGGAAAAATCGAATTGGTGTATGAGGGTGAGCAGGAGGGGGCCGATGAGGTCGCTCGGATTCTGATCGATGCAGCCATTATGGTTCAATTTAACCAGATTTTCCCACGGATACCCAAGCTAGAAAAGGCGGGAACAAAAACCCCTTACAGCGATTTGGTGCATTGGTTTGAGAAGAACATTGTGGAACTGAATTACACGGATACGGACGATGTGTTTTTTGGCAGTTTGAAGGCGATTAAACCACTGAATGAATTGATCGAAAAACATGCGCCATTCTTGGGCGAGGCCGACAAAGATTTCTGTATGGAACTGGTGCTTTGGGCATTATCCATTAGCGACAAGTTGGGTAAAACTGCCAGCGACGCGATGTATAAGTTTGATTCGCGTTAATTCCCTATTTCTGGGACGTAATTTCTAGATTTATTTAGGAACGAGGTCTGCAGTATTTGCTGCGGGTTTGATAGTGGTTGCGATAATCCGTAAAACTATCTTGTGTGAGTTGCGGTATTCCGTAATGTCATGCTGAAAAAGGGTGTAAGTTCGTCTAATGAGAACTAATTATTAATTTTCATTTAAATTTAACGAGACATGTTCGGCACACTTGCAATTTCTATTACTATAGCACCCATTGAACTGACGAATTTTTTTATCGCTCTGTTACTCTTGGTGCTATTTGCGCATGTGTTTGGGTTTGTTTTTAGTAAATTAAAAATGCCAAATGTGGTGGGCGAAATTTTTGGTGGTCTTTTGTTGGGACCGACATTCTTTGGACATTTTGCACCGAAGTTATATCATGATATCTTTTTGGCACAAGGCGAATTATTAGCGACCATTTATTGGCTTGGACTTGTATTATTAATGTTTTGTTCAGGGTTTGAGATTCAGAGAAAGTTTGAGAAGCGTGACGGAAGGGTGATTACAGCTCTAGTAATTGGTACTACGGTAGTGCCATTGATTTTTGGTTGGATTTCGACTTACTTTTTTGACCTAGAAAATATAATAGGTCCACAAAATAATATTTTATCTTTAAAGCTTGTGATTACTGTAGCCCTTGCAATAACATCGATTCCTGTTATTTCAAAAATCTTTATGGATCTGGGCATCATGCAGACAACTTTTGCTAAGATCACTTTAGCAATCGCAACGATACACGATATAATCCTTTGGGTTTTTGTTTCTATTGCAACGGGGTTAGTGTCCAGCCAAACGTTGTCTTTAGCGGATATTTCTCTGCACGTTTTAATCTCCATATTGTTTTTCTTTATTGCCTTAAAAGCGATTCCCAATGCGATAAAGTTACTTGATGGAAAGACGAAAGGATATTTGGTTCCTGAGGGAACAGAAACGCCGATCATCGCGTTAATATTACTGACATTCATCGTTGTCGCAAGCCTATTAAATGTCAATTTGGTCTTTGGGGCATTCTTGGCTGGAATTGTTGTGAACTATATAAAAACCCCAAGATTCCAAGACGCCAAGCTACATGTAAAAAGGTTTTCAATGGCGCTATTTATACCCGTTTATTTTGCGGTAGTTGGGATCAAACTTGATTTGATTCATCATTTTGATTGGATGTTTTTTACAGTCTTTGTGATCTTTGCAATAAGTGTCCAAACGATTGCTGTTTTATCAACTGCGCGCTTTTTAAAATACGATTGGCTCTCAAGTGTTAATCTCGCTGTTGTTCTGAATGATAGAGGTGGTCCTTGTATTGTGCTCGCGACATTAGCATTAGATTTAGGAATAATCAGTGACAACTTCTTTGTCACACTGGTGCTTTTGGCAATCCTCACGTCGCTTACTGCAGGTGCTTGGCTCAAATATGTCTTGAGCAGAGGGTGGAAACTTCTCAACGAAGATGTCTAAGGTTGCGAATTGAATGGTTAAGGAATTGCAGAGGTTTACGCCAGTCCAATAATCCACATGATGCCAAGCATCACCAAGGCGGCAATGGATAAATATTTGCCTAAATCATAGTATTCGCGAATCGATTTAATGAGGCCAATGATGCCACTTGGAACGCCCAAAACGGTAAAAGGAAGTATCAACATGCCGATGTAGTTTCCCGGCTTGAAAACGCCTTTCAAGGCAATCGCTGCGACTACGCCACCTAACGCAATTACAATTGCTGCTGTCGCCCAAAAAGCCGTCCAGTCAAAATAGCCACCTCTTCCGCCGCCGCCACCCAAACCGCCACCGCTCGAACTGTCGGACCCAAAAAAGATTCCCAAAAGGCCCAAAATCAACCCGATGATTTTTAGGGTCACTTCAATTGGGTCGCTTGATAATGAATTACCATGATTGCCTTTTTTACCCGACTTGTGCGATGTTGATTTCATTTGCACGAGGCTTTTGGATAAGCCCACGGAGGAAGGTTTTTTTTCGGCAATATGTTCCAAGTGTTCAGTTTGCTTCGATAAAGTTTTCGCCTCAGATATGGTAAAGAGTTGCTTCAGAAATGGATGGTTGTTCACTCCGATTTCCTGGCGATAATT
>CANHXF010000227.1 GCA_947464515.1 Flavobacteriales bacterium | reverse complement strand
TGGTTCCAAAAAGACGGAAGAGATTGCACCGAAGTTGAACAAAGGATTGGATTGGGGATGGATGGGTGTGATGGGGTTATTGGGTGTGGCGACCACGATACGCATGGGTGGGGTGTTTGTTTTGGGATGGGCGATGGTGTGGCCGGTGGCGAAGGCGTTGAGATATTCTCCGGAAAATATTTATGACGTTGTTCGCTGGTTGATTTGGGGTGCACTTGCATTTGCGGTGGGCTATATTGGCAGTTATCCGTATTTGTGGTTCACGGGCCTTGACGGCTTGAAGCAGGTGTTGGGCTTTGTGTTTGAAAATCCTTGGCCGCATGGAGCCCTATTTTTTGGATCGATGGAGGCATCGCGGTGGTACTTGCCGGGTTGGATGATCACTACACTCAGCGGGTTGATTTTGGTGCCTCTGCTGTGGGGTGGAAGCCTTCTGATGATGGAATCACTGCGTGGCAAACGGAGCTTTTCCTTCAATACAGTGAATTTCTTGATGTCGCTCCTACTCTTGTACTTGGGTTTCGTGATGGTGAAAAAGCCGGTGATGTATGATGCTTGGCGACATTCCTTGTTCTTGTTGTTGCCGGTGGTGGTATTGTCGGCCCGGGGCTGGGTCACTCTGTGGTTCTGGTCATTGCATTCATCACTCAAACGGAAGGCCCTGACGTTTTTAACGGGATTAGGTTTAATTCAAGGTCTATTTTTTGTAGTGCCGGATCCGTTTATTGCCTTGTTTTATGATTTTAATCGAGCAAATGAACACACTGAATTGGGCTATGAAAGTGGGCAGACGTATTTCAATGGATTGGGACATAAATTGATAAAACGATACCCCATGCAGATCGATTATTGGCATCAGACGAACTATCAGGCTTTGGAATGGGTGGGTAAACAGTTGCCGGCGGATGGTTCGGCCCTGGTCATCGGAAAGGGAGAGTCGTTGATGTTGAATGCGATGTTGTTGCCAAGTGCATTGCAGTGGAGAATACACACCGTGACGCCGGAGTTTTTGGATTCCACGGTTACGCTGGCATCGATCAATGCCATGTGGCCCGAAGTGAATGCGAAATTGAAGGAAATTCCACCTAAAACTTCATCGAACCCAGCGATGTCTCACGAGAGGATACCACCCATCAAGCAGGTTTATTGGATAGCCTTTGGTGATGAGCTGCAATTGAAAGAGCCATTGGAACCCACCATGCATGGGGTGGTTTCCTGGGAATTGGATCAGTGGTTTTATCGCAGGAAGCTGCCCTTGCTGAGGATTTATCGGGCTGTGTTAAAGCCAACGCAATAGTTACATGTAACCATTGTTCACCAGGTAGCGCGATAGGTCTTGGGCTTCGGTGATCATGCCGGTATTGATCTGGGCGCTGCGATTATCAAGGGTTGTGATTACCGTAAAATCATGGGAAGTGGCTCCGTAGGCGGTGCATCGAGCAATCATGGTCCCATTGGGTAGATAGAAAGTGATCTCGTTCTGAATGGTCCCGTTGAGGGCTTGTTTGGATTGGTTGAACGACCCTATCGTTTTGAAATCTTGAATGATTTGATTGCTTTGGACATCTATCATCCCGTTTCGATTTCGCTCCGTTTTGCCATAAGGGTTATTGTTGTTCATTTGGACGTTATTGTTGTAAACGACCACACCTGTATTGATGCTAGTGCTGTTGGTCATCGTACAGAATTTGCGCTCAGACTCAGCGTTAAAACTTCCGTTTACAAATAGATTATACTTGGCGATATCTTTGATTAGGGCATTCTGAGTTCCACGATAATGGATTTGGGCGTTGGTACCTACAAAAACGATTTCGTAATATCTTCGGTTGGGGTCGTTGGCAGGTAAGTAATCATTCGTTTTGGCGTTTAACCAAAAGGCTTCTTTTCCATTAAGTGCTTTGCAGGTGGCTTGGATGGTGCTGCCCAAGAATTTTTTTTCTACAATATATAAGCAGTTTGCCTGGCCAAGGTAGTAAATCGTATCGCCCATGAGGATCCCTTTTTTCTTATCCAATGATTTCTTAATGACATCACTGCGCTTCGCATCGTCTTCCTCGTTATCGTCCTTTTGCTTCTCTACTTTTGAATTATTTCCGTTCTCATTTCCTTCGTATTGTGCGGAAATACGGTTATTGAGTCCTGCGAGGAGAACAATCAACATCAAGATATTTTTCAGGGTCTTCATTTTGAAATTATGGTTCAAAGGTCAGTCAAGCCCACGTCGATATCCAAAGAAATTATCAAATAATTGATAAAAAATGACGTTTAGTGGGAGATGATGTCGATGAAAAAAAATTGTCAAACGTTGGGTTTAACCGTGTTATTGGGGGTGATAATGACCGTTCAAGGGAATCTCAATGCCCAAACAGTAAAAATTAAAATGGGTAAGGGTTGGTCTTATATCACAGGTGCTCAGCGTGCGGTGAACGACAGCAATCGGGTGAATTATTTGTTAGGTACACTCACAGAACTTGGATTGCGCGTCAATAATTTTCACGACATGGAACCCTATTACAATCACGATTCTGGCTTTTTGGCGAAATTTGGGTATTACAAAGACGATTCTGAATTTTTGGATGCTCATTTATCGGCCAGTGAGGTTTTTGAATCGAGCAAGACAGTGGATGGCCCTGCGTTTTTTATCTCTCAAACGGAGGTTAGCAATTTGGAGTATCGCAAGTTTGTAGAGTCATGCATCGCAAAGTGGATGAAGGAAAATCGCCCTGAAATCGTCCAGAAATACAAGTGGGAGTCTCCGGAATATGTGCAGGCGGTTCAGGCATGGTTGGAGTCGAGTTCGGCAACGGCTGCGGCTTCGGGAGAGGTGACGCCGGCTACGGTTCAGGCGACAGCGAAGAATTGGGCGGAGTTGTATATGCAGAAGTTGGACTGGGGTAAAATCACTTTCAGGGGAGAATCAATTTACCCCAATACCCAGGTATGGATTTCTCAATTTCTGTGGAACGAGCCGTGGAGCGTTTATTATTTTGTTCATCCGACCTTTAACAATTACCCGGTGGTTGGGGTATCCTATTTGCAAGCCACGTTGTATTGTCAGTGGTATTCTGATACTTACGGACAGAAGGAGAGGGAGGAATACCAAATCGTGTATCGATTGCCTACGGAAACGGAGTGGGAGCGTGCGGCATCGGTGGTGGCTGAAAAGCGTTCGAAGAAATCGTCGGGTTCACCGGTTAACAACAATTTTATGCGCAACAGCAAGGGTGCTTATATTGCCAATTTCCGTGATTCAGCGGAAAATTTTATCGGAGATATAGTGTTATTTACCGCCCCGGTTCAATCGTATTACACCAACGATGCGGGCTGTTTCAATATGCAAGGGAATGTAGCGGAGTGGACTTCTACGTCGATTGGTTACCGGATTGGTGAGTCAACCGAAGAGGGGCATATCATCAAAGGCGGAGCGTGGACTTTGCCCGAGGCGGCATGCACGGTGGGTGCTAGGGCAATTCTTTATTACGGGGTTGCGGGTGTGGCGCCGGCCGCTTCTTATGTAGGTTTCCGCATAGTGGCGGTGCCGATGAAAAAATTTAAGCGGTTGATTAATCCTGAATTCTAAATTGAACTAGGTACAATGCCAATTTCGATTGTTTGATCGGGGCCCTTGGTTTGAGGCCTCAGGGTTTGTGGCGTTAGGATTGTGGCGTTAAGATTCGCAACCGGTATTCGCGGCTATTATCCTTGTGTTCGATGTTCACCCACAGTACTTTGGCTTTGTAGTTTTCGGCCAAATCCCGCAGG
>CANHXF010000226.1 GCA_947464515.1 Flavobacteriales bacterium | reverse complement strand
TTCCAGCACCAACAAAACCGTAGAACAACCGTTCGTTTCGGATTTGAAGGTCAGATCTCTCGCGCGATTGTGAATCAGGATGTCGATATCAATAACACCAACATCGGCAAGCAAGAAAAAGACAGCGCAGAAAAAGCCAAAAAAGCGGCTGACGCTCCTGTTGCTGGTTCTGGATTGGATATCTCTTATGCGGTTCGTGCCAAATTGGGCAACAACGCGGGTAAGCCAACCATCACAGCGATGGTGTTGGACAAAGACCCTACTGCGTTTGCATTTGACATCAACGGCAAATACACAGCGGTTCCTTTGGAAGTGGCTGCTCAGTGGTACAAAGAGAAGTTGATCAGCAAGAAAGATTTCTTGGAAGGCGAAAAATTGAAAGTCGGTAAGACCAAGTTGCCAAGCAACAAGTTCATGATCAACAAATTGGAGATCAACGGATTTGTGATTAACAACGTAACTTTCCAAATCACCGATAAAGTAGATCAGCCTACCTTAGGTAAGAGCTTCTTCAAGGTGTTCAAGTCTGAATCTTATTTGACAGATGCGGAGTACATTTTGATTCCGAAGAAGGCGCCTAAGAAAGAACGTCCAGCAAGACCAGCCCGTCCGGTAAAGGCGAAGCCAGGTGCTGAAGGCGATGCTGCTGCTCCAGCGGATGGCGATGCTGCCCCTGCGGATGAGAAGAAGAAGAAGTAATTGATTTGTTTTTAGACTTATACAAATAAAGCCCCGCACTAAATTTTACTGCGGGGCTTTATTTTCTATAATCCAAAAGGATTTAAGCAAAAACATGGACTTTTTTCCACTATAAGCCCTAAAAACGAAAATATTTTCCACTATAAAATTGATTCGCGAACGCGAATCAATTTCTGCATCAGCGCTTCAAACTGATTCAATGGCAACATATTGGCGCCATCGCTTTTGGCAACAGAAGGATCCGGATGCGTTTCGATAAACAAGCCATCGCAACCCACAGCAATCGCTGCTTTGGCAATGGTTTCGATCAACTCAGGTTTGCCACCCGTAACCCCAGAACTCTGGTTGGGTTGCTGTAAACTGTGCGTGATGTCCATAATCACCGGTGCGCCAAACTGCTGCATCTGCGGAATATTACGAAAATCCACGACCATATCGCCGTAGCCGAACATATTTCCACGGTCGGTTAGCATCACTCGATCATTCCCGCAATCCACACATTTCTGCATGGCGTGTTTCATGGCATCGGGGCCGGCAAACTGACCCTTCTTGATATTTACCCATTTTCCGGTGCGTGCCGCCGCCGCAAGCAACTCTGTCTGACGGAATAAAAATGCAGGAATCTGCAACACATCGACATACTCCGCCGCCATGGCTGCCTCATGAGATTCATGAATATCTGTCACCGTAGGAATCCCGAAATGTGCCCCCACTTCGGCCAAAATCTGCAACGCCTTTTCATCGCCGATGCCCGTAAACGAGTCCATCCGCGAACGATTTGCCTTGCGGTAACTGCCCTTAAAAATCAGGGGCAATTGCAAGCGCTCACTCACGCCCACCAAATGCTCCGCGATTTCAAATGCCATGTCGCGGCCTTCGATAGCACAAGGTCCGGCCATCACAAAAAAACGGTTGGAATCGGCAAAATGTAAATTCGGAATTGCAGGGTTCATACTGCAAAGATATTCTTTTGGGTCGGGACGCACTCAATAACTATAAAAGCTAAAGCTCTGGTTGCTGCCGTTGCGGTCTTTCCCCACGATTTCGATCTTGCCGCGCGCACCTTCCATGGCAGAAATCAAATCCTCAGGCTCGCTATACGTTTTCCCATTGAACTTTACCACCACAAAGCCTTCGCCCAGTCCCATTTGAGCGATGGTTTTCCCCCGCTGAATATTGATCAATCGGATGCCGGATGTAAGACCCAATTTCACCTTATCCGTCTCCCCCAGCGGCTGAAAATCCGCGCCCAGCAATTTGCTATTCACCGCGCCCTTCATCAACAATGCCTGATTCTCGGTTTTGCCAATCAGCACCAGTTTTACCGTCAACGTTTTACCCGTCCGCAATACCGTAAGATCCAAATCCTGTCCGGGACGTTTGTAAGCCAAATGCTCATCAAACATCGGTTTTCCATCCACAAAAACGCCGCCCATGTGGGTAATCACATCGCCAATTTGCAAGCCCGACTTGGCCGCAGGTCCATCCTCTAGCAAATCCACCACCTTCACCGCATCGGTCCCAAGGTTGTAGCGCTTCATCTCTTCGGAGGTCATCTCGCCGACCGTCATCCCCGAAAAAGCACGCAAAACCACGCCATTGTCCATCAAATCGGCGACAACTTTCATGACGATATTGGCTGGAATGGCAAAACCATAGCCCGAATAACTGCCGGTATTGCTTTGAATGGCGGTATTGATGCCCACCAACTCGCCGCGCAGATTCACCAGCGCACCCCCTGAATTACCTGGGTTGATGGCCGCATCGGTCTGAATAAAACTCTCTATGGGGAACTGATTTTTTACGATATTGATGTTCCGGCCTTTGGCACTCACGATGCCGGCTGTCACGGTACTTGTTAGATTGAATGGATTGCCCACGGCGAGGACCCACTCACCCACTTTCACCAAATCCGAATTGGCAAAGGCCACCGCAGGCAGATTGACTGCTTCGATTTTCAACACCGCCAAATCGGAACTGGGATCGGTGCCCACCACACGGGCAGTATATTCCGTTTTGGGCTTATTTAACACAACGGTGATTTTATCCGCCCCTTGAATCACATGGTTATTGGTGACGATGTAACCGTCTTTGCTCACAATCACACCCGAACCGGTACTGGCCGCCTGACCGCGAGAACCGAAGGGATCGAAATCCCAAAACAGCCCGCTGAAGGGACTATCGTATTGAACGGTACTCACTGTTTTAATGAAAACCACCGATGGCGTTGCCGATGCCGACGCTTGCTCAAAACCCGAGGGCATGTCGCCATTCGCAGATATCGACCGCACTCCAGAACGATCCATCGACACATCACTGGCGATTTGCAGACCATGAGACGCGCGATTTAACATATTGGAATTGTAAAGCCAGGCGCCGGTGTAACCAAAAATCAACGACAAAAAAAGCAGGGCGGAGCCCAATAAGAGTGATTGTTTGATGGTGAATTTCATAGGGCTGAAAAGTAATCAAAAATGTTGCCAAATATGAAGCAACAAATGCTCTCCCTTACATTCCTGGGAACAATCCACGCTGCAAAGCTGGATCTGACTTCCAAGGTCCTGGCATCATCATCAAAATAATCAACAACGCTGCTAGCAAAAACCATTTGGTATTAGGCTTTGCCGCCTTCGCCGAACGATGTCCGATTGTGATCAAAACCACCGCAATCACCATCATCATTGAGTGTTCCACCGCAAAAAATCGAATCGCAGCATTTTTCATCGCCTCACCCATACCCAAACTCTTGATTTGCTTTAGGCCCCAATCGCCGCCAACCCACTGAACCAAACCGATCAGCAACATCACGTGGGATGAAATCATCATTATCAGAGTTTCTTTTCCATTTTTGCCTTTAAAAGCGTTGATCAACGACCAAACCAAGGTGATCACAATCACCCAGCGCAACAAATTGTGTAAATGAACCAAACCAGTATACATAGTATTATTTTTGAACGAATATAATTAAAAAGTCGCGCCGTTGCATTTTGATTCCACCAAAATCCTTTACTCTGACGTAACTTCCAATTCCAATCTCCGCTTTATCTTCGATAAAATTTTGACATGACA
>CANHXF010000225.1 GCA_947464515.1 Flavobacteriales bacterium | reverse complement strand
ACTTTATAACCAATCTCCTGAATGCGTTTGAGCATTTTAACCATGCGCACATCCAAAATCTTGATAATTTCATCCTTATCCAATGAGTTAAATACGATCACATCATCAATGCGGTTCAAGAACTCCGGTGAAAAGAATTTTTTCAACTGGGTCTCAATCACCTGCTTAGAATCCCTCTCCTTATTGACTTCCTTGGTACCCGTACCAAATCCTACGCCCGTTCCAAACTCCTTCAACTGCCTTGATCCGATGTTCGATGTCATGATGATCACCGTATTCCTAAAGTCGATTTTCCGACCCATAGAATCCGTCATCTGGCCCTCATCCAACACCTGCAACAACAAATTGAATACATCTGGGTGGGCCTTTTCTACCTCATCAAACAAGATTACAGAATAGGGTTTGCGACGAACTTTCTCCGTTAGCATTCCGCCTTCTTCGTAACCCACGTAGCCTGGAGGGGCACCAACCAAACGACTTACAGCGAACTTCTCCATAAACTCAGACATATCGATGCGAATCATCGCGTCGTCTGCATCAAACAAGAATTCACTCAACGCTTTTGCCAATTCGGTTTTTCCTACACCCGTTGGTCCAAGGAAAATAAATGATCCGATGGGATGATTGGGCTCCTTGAAACCCGCACGCGTCCTTTGAATCGTTTTTGTCAGCTTTTCAACCGCCTTATCCTGTCCAATCACGCGCTTGCGAAGGGTATCGGCCATGGTTAACAATCTGCGACTTTCGTCCTCCGCCATCCGTTTCACTGGAATCCCCGTGATCATTGAGATAACCGCAGCGATATCGTCTTCGGTAACGATGAACTTTTCGGTTGACGTTTGTGCTTCCCAACGGGCCTTGGCCGTCTCGAGCTCTTCCAACAACCTCTTTTCGGTATCCCTCAACTTGGCGGCTTCCTCAAAATTCTGACTCTTCACCACCTTGTTTTTCTCCAATTTAATGGCTTCGATTTGGGTTTCAAAATCAACGATTTCCGAAGGTACATTGATATTACCAATGTGAACCCTCGCCCCTGCCTCATCCAAAATATCGATGGCCTTGTCTGGTAGATGTCGACCACTCATGTATCGAACACTCAAATCCACACAAGCCTTCAAAGCCTCCGGAGTATATTTCACCCCGTGGTGATCCTCGTATTTATTGCAAATATTGTGTAAAATCTCAACCGTATCTTCTGGCGATGCGGGTTCAATCAAAACCATCTGGAACCTGCGCTCCAAAGCACCATCCTTCTCGATATACTGACGGTATTCGTCCAAAGTTGTAGCTCCGATGCACTGGATTTCGCCCCTAGCCAACGCCGGTTTGAACATATTTGATGCGTCCAAAGAACCGCTAGCACCACCGGCACCCACAATCGTATGAATCTCATCGATAAACAAAATCACATCGTCTGCCTTCTCCAACTCCATCATCAACGCCTTCATCCGCTCTTCAAACTGACCGCGATACTTGGTACCGGCCACCATAGAAGCGATATCCAAACTCACCACGCGCTTGTTGAACAAAACCCGACTTACTTTTCTTTGGATGATGCGAAGTGCCAAGCCTTCCGCGATTGCCGTTTTACCCACACCAGGTTCGCCGATCAATACGGGGTTGTTCTTCTTACGTCGACTCAAAACCTGACTCACACGCTCAATTTCTTTTTCACGACCAACGATAGGATCCAACTTCCCTTCTTCTGCAGCCTTGGTTAGATCACGTCCAAAATTATCTAAAACAGGCGTCTTGGTTTTCACCTTGCCTTTTTTGGCCTCCATCGCTTTTTGCTCTTCGCGATAAAAATCCTCGGGGGTATCATTATCCTCTCCACCTGAATCTAAATTCTCATTGCGCAAACTAGATGTATCCACCCCTTCTTCTAGGGCCGATTTAAACACATCGTAATTCACGCCATATTGATTTAATATTTTGGATGCAACGTTGTCCTCATCGCGCAAAATCGACAGCAACAAATGCTCCGTTCCAATGAGATCCGTTTTGAAAATTTTGGCCTCCAAATAGGTAATCTTCAACGCTTTTTCCGCTTGCTTGGTAAGTGGGATATTTCCCAAATTGGCTGTTTTGGAAGCCGTGGTACGAATTACATCTTCGATGCTCTTTTTCAAGCGCAACGCATCGATGTCCAACATTTTTATCGTTTGTATCGCTTTGCCCTCTCCTTCGCGGATGATCCCCAAAAGCAGATGCTCGCAGCCAATATAATCATGCCCCAACCGGATGGCTTCTTCCCGGCTGTATTGAATCACTTCCTTTACTCTTTGTGAAAATTTTGCTTCCATGTTTTGGCTCTGCTTATGTACAAATGTATGGGCTCCAAATGGCATTTTATTCACCTTTAACAAACAAGCCCAAACACTGTATGTTTTGTTGGATATAGCACGAATTGTACCAAGATGACCCACCCCCTGTAATCTGTCAAAGTGTCGGAAATCCACCCTCCTCCCACCATCAAAAATGTTCAAAAGTTTTGTTGCCGAAACATGAGAAAAACTTTGCAGTTTCAGTTTACTTTGTAGGTTCTATGGACGAGAACACCAGCCTCCGAAACACACGCAAAAGAGTTAATGTACCTAAAATCATCGGTCCCGATGCCAGTGGTCGTATGCCTCCCAATGCAAGAGAATTGGAAGAAGCGGTTCTTGGCGCCATGATGCTGGAGCGCGAAAAAATCCACACCGCCATAGAAATTCTAACAGACGGTCACTTTTATGCCCCGGAAAATGGAAAGATCTTTAAAGTCATTTACAAATTATACAATGATGGTGGCGCAGTCGACTTACTTACCGTTGCCAACGAACTTCGCAACAACAACGAATTAGACATCATTGGCGGCGCATACTATTTGGCCACCCTAACCAGTAAAGTATCCTCGGCGGCCAATCTAGATTACCACTCCAGAATTCTAACACAGAAATATGTGCAACGAGAACTCATTCGAGTGGCCGGAGAAATTTCGATGGACGCATACGACGATGCATTGGATTCCTTTGAAATGCTGGATGACTGCGAACGCAAGTTGTATGAAATTAAAAATGCGGGATTAAAACGCAGTTATCAAGGCATCGACCAATTGTTGGTTAGAGCGATGAAAGATTTGGAAGCCAGGCAGGCGACCGACAATTCAGGAATTACAGGCGTCGCCACCGGATTTAGTGATCTAGATAGAATTACCAGCGGATGGCAATCCTCAGATTTAATTATCCTTGCCGCACGTCCGGCGATGGGTAAAACGGCGTTTGCCTTGAGCTTGATGCGCAATGCCGCGGTCGACTTTGGCAAAAAAGTAATGATATTCTCCCTGGAGATGGCCGATGTTCAGTTGGTCAATCGTTTGATGAGCGGCGAAGCCGAAATCGAATCAGACAAAATCAAAAAGAGTAACCTAACGGAACAAGAATGGCAGCGTTTGCACGACAAAACGGCTCTGCTTGGTTCTTCTAGTATTTTCATAGACGATACGCCGCAGTTGAGCATTTTTGATTTAACGGCAAAATGTAGGCGGATTCACTCCCAAGGCGGATTGGACCTGGTTATAGTGGATTATTTGCAGTTGTTGCGCCATGAAACCAAAGGACAAGGGAATCGTGAACAAGAAATTGCATTCATTTCACGGGCACTGAAAGGCTTAGCCAAAGAATTGAGCATCCCTGTGATCGCATTGGCACAGTTAAGTCGTGAAGTAGAAAAACGCGGAAACAAACGCCCCCAATTATCAGATTTACGTGAATCAGGATCTATTGAGCAAGATGCCGATATGGT
>CANHXF010000224.1 GCA_947464515.1 Flavobacteriales bacterium | reverse complement strand
TTGTCTTGAAATGCATATTCCTTTTCGCCTTTGGCACTACCTGCTACGGTTGTTCCAGTGAATTGGTAAACGTCATCGTCGATGTTGTTTGGGTCGTGCGATGTGATTCCTTTATTCGCTGGGTAAATCGCATTGCCATCAACAACTGTAGTTGAGAGCTTAGTTTTCATCATAAAAGAAGGCGCCAAACCAAATTGGAAGTAGTATTTCATGTTTCCAATTTCATCGGTTTTCATTTTTACGCTTAAAGGGATTTGCAAGTATTGGGTATTGTATTTGAAATTTACTTTTCCCGCTGCATATTTTAATGTGTCGAATTTGCCAGTAGAGCCGGTTTGAGGAACTACATTCTTTAATTCCGTATTGCTTTTCGCCAACACCGGAATCGTAGAAACCGATAATTCCGTCGCCAACCAATAGTTTGTGCTTTTGAACATAGCAAAATCTGCCGTTACGCCGTACGAGAATCCGAGTCCCAGACCATCGTTCGACATCGAACCTTTTTGGATGTTGATCCAGCTAAAATTGGGGCTAACGCGCAAGCCCATCTTTACGTTGGGTGCGGTTTGAGCAGTTAAATTTGCAAAACCTGCAAATAGCAAGGTAGCAGCTATGGCAAAAGAAGTGTTTCTTTGTAGTTTCATACGTTTCATGCAAAAAAACAACAATCATACCATTAACTGTAGTTGGATTTATCCCCTTTTTGTGGTGATTCTAATTTCTTGTACACCTAAGAGGCAAGCGGCACCGGTAAAATTGGAATATTCCGACTTTGCGATGGAGTTAGACGGTCTGCGTACCAAGGGTTGTGGCGCATCAGATGTTGTTGCATTACGCAATAAATATGGTCGATTTTTCTCCCTTTGGATGTATGAAGTGATGGATTTTGGTCGTTTCGGCCCCATTTCCGACACAGCACGAGCGCAGTATCTGCAATATTGGTTGCTACAGAACACGCCGGTTTTTAATGCGGTAAAATCTCATTACAAGAAAAATACTCAATGGAAGTCAGATCTCGAGCAGGCTTGGGGCAATTTGCAGCAAGAAATCCCCTCCACTCCGCAAGCCAACGTCTATGGCTATCTTTCTCAGTTTAGCAATTACAACACATTCGTTGATACTTTTATCAATCCCAAATCGGATCACCAAGAAGTGATTTTGGCTTTTAGCGAAGAAATGTTTCTAAACGATACTTTTCCGGCGTATGCGCTATTAGAGATGCCTCCATTTTTCAATCGATACAATGGCAGCGACCAAGTGGCGTCTCAGTTGATGTGGAATTATCTGAAAATGCGTTTTGAACCGACGCATAAGCGTAGTAATATGTTGGAAGAGATGATGTTTCAAGGAAAGTTGTGGTATAGCTTGATTGCCTTGTTTCCCGATCGGAATCCTTGGGAATTGTTGGGATACGACGAAAAGGAATGGAAATGGATGATGAAGGAAGAAGGTCAGATCTGGAAGCATTTTTTGGATAACAAATTGCTATTTAGCACCAAATTCAACGACTATAAACGCTATTTCGCATTTGGTAACAAAACCTTTGGGGGTGGCGTGCCCGAAGACTGTCCGCCGTTGATAGGCAATTTCATCGGCATGCGCATCGCACAGACTTTTGCGACGAAAAACGATGCCAACCTCGATCAAATCTGGCGAAATGTGAACGCCAATCAGTTTTTACAAGCTTCAACTTACAATCCAATCAAATAATTACTATGAATCAGGAATTAATGTCATACATGTCGGCACGACTCAAAGAGAATCAGTTTATTCAGTTTGTTGGGTTGGAGTTAACCGACATCGATACGCATTTTGCGGCGATGGAGTTGAATATCAAACCGCATCATATGCAGCATACCGGTTTTACCCATGGCGGAGTGACGGCTACCATTTGCGATGTAACGACAGGGATTGCGGCGTATACAGCGATTTTTGGAAATGGCAACACCGCGAAAAACGTAGTGACGGTGGATTTGAAGGTGTCGTATGTGAATCCCTCGGTTTCAAGCAAAATTCGCTCTACTGGCAAGGTAACAAAAGCTGGACAGAATCTGATGTTTTGCGAAGGTCAGGTTTTTGATGTTTTTGAGGATGGCACAGAAAAGTTGGTGGCAACTGCGGTTTCAATTATGGCGGTGATTGACGCGCCTTTAAAAGCTACAGTTTCGTAAAAATTGATTTAATATCGCATTAGAATGTCGGTAGAATATAGAAAAGTACTTTACGCAAATTACCACACCACGCAGAGTGGTAGGGCATCGTTGACATCGGCTGAGGCGTTGTTCGAGCGCGAAAAACGTCAGTTTGAGCGCGAGATTTTACCGTTGTTGCATTCGGCC
Source organism: Flavobacteriales bacterium (assembly GCA_947464515.1). Classification (GTDB taxonomy): domain Bacteria; phylum Bacteroidota; class Bacteroidia; order NS11-12g; family UBA955; genus UBA955. Next base: position 1,480 of record CANHXF010000224.1, on the reverse strand, counting down.
TCCAAAACGTCGAGGATTTTTGATATGGGTTGCGGCAGCGGCAGTTTGTTAAAGGGCTTGAAGGATGCGGGCTATACCAATGTGATAGGGATGGATTTGAGCGAGGAGCAAGTGAATATGGCGCACGATTTTGGTGTTTCTGAAGTGGTTTTGGGCGATGCGATGCAGTTTTTTCGCAGTTCTGAGGAGCAGTTCGACGTGATTACGGGGATGGATATCATCGAACATTTTACCAAGGACGAATTGGTGGAGTTGTTGCAGTTGATTCAGAGCAAGTTAAAAAAGGGGGGCATAGCAATTTTTCGTACACCCAATATGGATGCACCGATAGCAACTGCCTTCGCCATTGGAGATTTTACCCATGAGAACTATTTGAATGCCAGTTCTGCCGAGCAAGTAATGCTGTCTTGCGGTTTTAGCAATGTGAGCGTTGTGCCTAGCTTTATGCGTGTGAATGGGTTTTTGAAAGAAGGACTTCGCGGCATTTTGTATCGTTTACTGAACTTACGTTTGAAGCTACAGTTGTTTGCCACAGCTCGAAGTACGCAGAAGGTGTTGTTTACCCCGAATCTCATTATAGTTGGCGTTAAGTCGAATTAAAAGTTTTTATCGAATGGAGAATAAAGTGAATAAAATTGCTCTTGTTACAGGTGCAAGCAGCGGTATTGGATATGCTACGGCAAAGGAATTGGCGACTTTGGGATATGATATTATCGCTGTTGCTAGAAGGATGGATCGATTGAAAGAATTGGAGGAGGATCTCAATCAAAATCCTGAGACCTCGGATTGCAGGATATACTTGGCTGAATTGGATGTTCGCAATAAACTGGATGTGCAGGCGTTTTACGATGCTTTGCCGGAGGAATGGAAAGCCATGGATGTACTGGTGAATAATGCAGGTTTGGCTAAGGGGCTTTCCAAGTTTTACGATGGGGATACCGACCATTGGGACCAAATGATTGATACGAATATCAAAGGACTTTTATATGTGAGTCGTGTTGTTTCGCCGGGAATGATTTCACGCGGCAAGGGACATATCATAAATATCGGTTCGATTGCAGGAAAAGAGGTGTACGACAATGGGAATGTGTACTGTGGGACCAAGTTCGCGGTAGATGCAATTACCAAAAGTATGCGGTTGGAATTGGCGGTGCACGATGTTAAGGTGACCGGAATTCACCCCGGTGCGGTTGAAACGGAATTTAGTGTCGTACGATTTGATGGCGATGAGGATCGCGCAAAAACGGTTTACAAGGGATATGAAAATTTGGTAGCCGAGGATATTGCGGAGGCCATTGGTTTTGTGGTGACGCGAAAGCCCCATGTAAATGTGAATGATATGGTTGTGATGCCGATGGCTCAGGCGGTTGCCGGAGTGATCATTAGGAAGTAATCATAAAATCGCACAGTGAAGTCGCAGCGTAAATCAAATAATAAACTCAGGCCATGAGCAACAAGAATAAAAATAAATCTGGAGTTG
>CANHXF010000223.1 GCA_947464515.1 Flavobacteriales bacterium | reverse complement strand
ACATTCAAGCCTTGGACGGAATCATCAACGATGGCCTCACCGATGCTTACGGCAAAACCCTGATGGGAACTTGTGCCGAATTGTGCGCCAAAGAAATGAACTTTAGCCGTGAAGCCCAAGACAACTATGCTATCCAGAGTTACACGCGCGCTGCCGAAGCATGGAAAGCAGGCAAATTCAACGACGAGATTGTCCCCGTTACAGTACAAACCCGCAAAGGCGACGTAATTATAAGCGAGGACGAAGAATATAAGAATGTTAATTTCGATAAAATCCCAGGTCTGAAAACCGTTTTTCAAAAAGACGGAACGGTAACAGCGGCAAACGCATCAACCATCAATGATGGAGGCGCTGCATTGGTATTGGTGAGCGGCGAAAAACTAAAGGAATTGGGCCTTACCCCGATGGCAAAACTCACCGGATTTGCAGATGCTGAACAGAGCCCAGAATGGTTTACAACAACCCCAGCAAAAGCCCTTCCAATTGCAGCCCAAAGAGCCGGTATCACCGTTGCCGATTTGGATTTTGTGGAGTTAAACGAAGCTTTCTCTGTAGTTGCCTTGGCAAACAATCAGTTATTGAATCTCGACGATAGCAAAGTCAATGTAAACGGCGGCGCTGTCGCCCTCGGCCACCCCTTGGGTGCCTCGGGCGCCCGCATCCTAGTAACCCTCCTGCACGTATTAAAGCAAAATAATGGCAAACACGGCGGTGCAGCCATCTGCAATGGTGGCGGTGGTGCAAGCGCAGTTGTGGTTGAAAATTGCTAATCTTCCCACAAAGAATTTTTTCTGCTTTACGGCGTTACTCTTGAGACGATGATGCAAATCACCCTACCAAAATCAACGCAACGACAAAAAGCGATACTTTTCGCCTGTCTTTGCTTGCTTTCTCTGAGCGCCAAAGCACAATCGGATTCGGCAGAAACCGAAAATGAGGAGCCGCAACTAGCCCCTATTCAACTTCCTGCCAACCCTAACCCCACATCGCCGCTGGCCCAAGACGAAGAAGATTTAATACAAATTGCACCGTTTGTTATCTCCGCAACCACAGATTCTGCAAAACTCGCAAGTGCCGAAATCCTGCAAGCAAAACTGCTCGAGGTGCTAGCAAATCCAGCGTCGTTCGATTATGATTTCGCCAATCTCAGAATGACAACCGTAGCCATCGCATCGCATCCCAAAGCCAATGTGCGGTTGTTCACCTTTAACATCATCCTAAAAAATGGCGTTTTTCAACAATACGGCGTCATCCAACGAAAATCAAAAGCGGGAATATCCCTATTCGCACTGAACGATACCGCCCAAAACCTGCCCAAAGACTACCTCGAAACCACCGTAGAAAACCCCGAATGGATCGGCGGACTATACTACCAACTCATCCCCCACAAAGTAAAACGCAAGCAGTATTACGTCGTGATGGCCTTCGACGGTCACAACCTAAACTCCAATCGCTCCATCATTGATGTGCTTTCCTTTGAAAACGATATTCCCGTTTGGGGCGCACCGATTTTTAGAGATGGTATCGAGGATCCTTCCGAAGAAATGCGCGTGGTTTTTGAATACCATAAATCCTCCAGAATCCTAATGCGATACGAAGCGGAACAAAAAACCATTGTATTTGATGAAGTGGGACCTCCATTCCCAGCGGCCCAAGGAAACCCCTACTACTACATCCCCACCGGCGATTATTCTGGGTACAAGCCATCCAAAAAAGGCATTTTCACCAAAGAGGCCCTCGAAGTCACAGATTTTGGCCAAGGCATTCCCAACCCAACGATTTTTCGATAATTACAAATACGCAGAAATCAATTGCATTTTTGCCGACGTTTCACGCCACTCAGTCTCCGCGTCAGAATCCGCATTCACACCGCAACCCGCATACAAAACGTAGCCGTTACTGCCTAACTGACAACACCGCAGGACCACGTGATAGGATGCAAATTCATCCGTCTCAACGCCAATAAAACCAGCATATAAGCCGCGATCAAAATCCTCGTTTTTCAAAATCCAATCTACCGCCCAACCCTGTGGATAGCCTCCAACCGCTGGCGTGGGATGCAATTTATCAATCAAATCGGGCAACCGATCTCGATCCAAAGGAAAACACCAGTCCGATACCAAATGTCGGATATTGCCCATCACCAACTCCTTTACCACAGTCTCTGTCGGTGCAATCCCCATTTCTAAAACCTTTTCTTCAATAAATCGACTCGTAACAGATTGCTCGTTTCTCTCTTTGCCCGTCCAATCCGATTGGGCTTGAGTTAAAGTGCCCGCCAACGACATAATTGATGCTTCGCCACCATTCCAACGAATCAAACGCTCCGGCGTAGCCCCCATCCAACATCCCGCATTGGGATCGAAAAGCATAAAAACAAAAGCCTTGGGGTATTCATCACACAGCAACATAAATGATTCCCAGAGTGATTCAGCGTCAACTGATTTCTCTATTGACGATGTCCTTGCTGCTACGATTTTATTGCCTTTTCCATCTAAAATCATCGACTTGATGGCATTCACTTCATCAAAAAAAATCTCTTTTGGCGTAGTGGATAATTGAATGGTATTAAGTGGATTGACGGTCAAATAGGAACCCAATTGTTTCTTACACAATTCCCAGCCATCAAACGATTCAATTCCATGTAAAGTTGCATTTCCCCGACCATCAAAGCTGGACCATCGAAGCTGTAAATGTCCCGCAGTCTCGTGGAATTCATCGTTAGACTGAGTCAGCGGCATCGCATTACCAACAACCGCTGTGGGAATCAACGCATCAGACAAGCGATAAATCGCCAATGCCTGTTGTATATTTGCAGTTTCCATTCCCAATCGATCATGCAAAGTTCAACCACCCAAGCCACAAAAACAATGTATATCATTCGGCATGGTGAAACGAACTATAATAAAATGGGTATCGTTCAAGGTTCCGGGGTTGACACGGACATCAACGACAAGGGAATTGCACAAGCCGATGCATTCTATCAGGCCTACAAGCACATTCCATTTCAACAGATATTTGTCAGCTCGCTCAAGCGCACCCACCAAACGGTAGCTCCATTTAAAGAATTGGACATCGAAACCCAAGTAATTCCAGAACTCAATGAGATTAATTGGGGAATTTTGGAAGGCCAACATCCCAGCGAACATTCCAGACGTGAATTCTATGCGATGCTCGCAAAATGGCGCAACGGCGAACTCAATGTTGCCATAAATGGTGGAGAAACGCCAAATGCGATGCTGAAACGACAAAGATTGGGGCTCAAAAAAATTGAAAGCCTGGAGAAATCTCCCGTTTTGGTTTGCATGCATGGTAGAGCATTGCGAGGATTTCTATGCCTACTTACAAATAGACCCTTGCACCAAATGGATGATTTTGAGCATAACAACGTCTGTTTGTACGTTTTGGAAAAACGCAGCGGGGAAAATCACTACCGAATTGTATTAAAAAATAGCCAAGAACACCTAACCCATCTGCTCTAAATGGATTCAAACATCATCGATATCACCATTGTAGATCGTAACGGCGATGAACAAACATATCAAGCCCCAACGGATATGGGTTTGAACCTAATGGATTTCTGCAGGGCCGTTGAATTGCCAGTAAAAGGAGAATGCGGCGGGATGGCTCTTTGCGCAACCTGCCAGGTCTATGTTTTGAGCGATCACCCACTTGCCGAAGCCTCAGATGATGAATTGGCGATGCTTGATCAAGCGTTTTTTGTCAAGACAAACTCTCGCTTGGGATGCCAAATCCACTTAATCCCCGAACTTCAAGGCCTCAAGGTGGCCATCGCCCCAGAAAATGAGTGATAAATTTTGAAATAAGTTGTAGGATTCAAGCAGTTT
>CANHXF010000222.1 GCA_947464515.1 Flavobacteriales bacterium | reverse complement strand
TGAGGCCAACCAAGAAGTTGCGGGGGGCCTGCGGGAAGACGAAAACCTCCTGGGTGATGTCTCTGGATCCGTACATGTAACCGTAAGTGTAGCCATTGCTGGTATATCGTTTAGAGAATACATTGATGCATTGCGCTTTGAGTGCCAATGAAGTACCGCCCCTGAATTTGTGCGTGTAGTTCACGGTCATTTCGCTGAATTTGTAAGCGTTTAAACTGCGTGAAATATCGCCTGTATTGTCCAAAAACTGACGTCCAACCCACTTGCTCAACCACATCACATTCCATTTTTTGAACTGGGATTCTATGCCCAAAGCCGCTACCATATTCGGTGAATAGGCAATAGGGGCATTCTTGTAAATTGTATCAACAGGGATGCCCGTTCCGTAATCTTGCCAGGTGACCTTAGACTCAGGGATGATGTTCTGACTCAGCGATAAATTGCCTATCAAATGAACAAAATGACGGTCGAAATGGCTGTGATTGGCTACAGAAACATCTTTTTGCCACAACACATACTGACCTTCGAATTCTAAGCCGCGACGGTAACTCAAATCCACGTTTTTGCGCAAAGGCGTGCCCACATCGTTTACTGCTCCGGTTAACACGAGTTGGTCTTTGTAGTGCATGTAATACGCATTGATGCGGATGTGGTTGTCTTGGCTTTTGCCATTCAAGGTTGGCAACGATGGGAAAGTGGAGAGATAAGACAGTTCGCCATTGATCATTCGTTCGGGTCGGGGCACTGCGCCATTGGGGTTGTCGGTGAAATCCGAGCGGGCCGGTTCGCGGTGAGCCACGCCAACATATCCTGTTATATGATGGTGGGTTGCATGTTGCAATTGGAACCCCGCTTTGGGATTGAAAAACAAGAAATTTCCTTTAAAGTCGATGTTTCTTAGGTCGTTGTCGGTCCCGCTTCCCACGTGATTCACTTTTCGCAATTGCATGTCGGCAAAAAAACTACCCCGGGTTTTATCGTTTCGTCCAAAGGCCAACCTATGATTGTATTTCACGAATGCGTTCACATCCGATTTATTTCCGATGGCGCGATAGTATTCATGTGTTTTGAACAAAGAGGGGTTTGGCAACGCCAGAATTTGGGTTACTTGTCCAAAATGATTGCCGTAATATTGGTTGGCGCCCAGTCCAAAAATCCACCAGTCTTTGTCTCTTGATATCGAATGATGCAGATTTACGCCAATGAGGTTGTTGCTTAGCCATCGTCTGCGAACCAAATCGGAAGCGCTCAACAGTACGGTAAGATTGGTGTCGCCGGCCATTCGGATGGGACGGATATTGTATTTTGAAAACGCATCGCCATAACGAAATTGCTCAAAATAGCCGGTGCCAAACGTGTGGTAAACGGTTGCGGCCACCTGTTTTTGGTTGTTCTTTTTGCTCGTGTAATTGTGCGTGAGGTATAGGTGTTGGTGGTGTTGTTGGTAGTTATCGACCTCGTTTTTGTAGGTGTAATAATTGTATTTGTTGGGGTCGGCGTTGAATAGGTTGGCGCTATCGATGCTATTGCGGTAGGTTGCGCCCATGAAACCGCTATTTCGCAGGTAGTGATTTTGGAGTGCTGCGCGGTTGGTGGTATCCGCGTTTTCGCCCATGTTATACTTTTCGATGGGCACGCCCCACCAGGATTGGTATGTTGTTTCACGTCCGCCGAAGGCTAAAAATTTGATTTGTGTCGTGTTGATATTGAATTTTTTGGGTCGTTTGTCGTTCTCAGAAAGGAGCTCCGTGCCGGATTGGGTTGTAGGTTGGGGCCGTGGTTTTTGAGATTTTTTTTCATAAGCGATGGATGTTTGATAGCCTACGAGATTGGAGGTTGCGCGATCAACGAAACCATTTGACATGATTTCACTGAGTCGGGCGTTGATGTAAAGGGTTTCTTTGTTCGATATTTTGATGGGTTTTGAGGCTCCTTTGAGGGTGGTTTTGAGCGTGCCGTAACTACCTAGACTTTGGTCGATCTGATAATAAGGCTCCTGGCTATTTCCTTCTGTTCCGATGGCCAGCGTGGCGCCGAAGGCGCCCGCTCCATGGGTAGAAAGACCCGCCCCTTTGGTGAGCGAAAGGGTGTTGATGGATGAGCTTAGGTCGGGCATGTTTACCCAAAATGTCCCTTGACTTTCGGCATCGTTAATGGGGACTCCGTTGATGGTGATATTGGTGCGAGTGGCATCGGACCCGCGGACACGAATACCGGAATAGCCTATGCCGTTTCCCGCATCTGATGTGGTGATGACGTTGGTTAGGGATTGAGTGAGGAAGGGGATGTCGCGACCCAAATTTTGTTGGTTGATAGGGTCCTTTTTTTGTATGATCATCACGCTACTCATATTGTTCCTCGGTCTCCCTAGGCTCACAGCACTCACCATGGCGGCTTCGATTGATTCTACGTCGATGGCAGTGTCGGCGAGGGTATTGACCGTTGCGGATTGGATTGCATCGCTGTTGGAATTGATTGGTGCAGTATTGGAATTACTTGCGGGGCTATTGGAATTCGCTCTGATTTTGGTTTGTTGTGCCGAAAGTGTATTGTTCGACAAACCCATTAGAGAGATAAGCGCACTGAAAATGAGGTGTTTTTTCATGGATGAATGGTTTTTTCATCCGGAGCACAGCCAAAGGGGCGGTGACATTTCCCTGCGCAGGCATTATCCTGATCAAGTTGGCGGGTATGATCTCAGCGCTCTTTTGGAGGCACCCCGAATGATGTCGCAAAGATAGGGTTTGGTTTGTATTTTTGTTGGAAATGGAAAATTTGCATTGGATTGGGCGCTATAGGAAGGCCAGTGGAGAGATAGAATCTTTTGGAATAGAAGCGAAATTTCGTAACTGGAAGAGGTCGTTTTTATGTTCGATTCTTCAATGCATTTTGATTTTTTCGCCTTCGGCATTGTTATCAAAATCTACGGCGACATCTATGTCGGCTCGCTCTCCTTATTTTGGTGAGGGAAGGCAGGCGTTGATTAACCACAGTTATGCGAACGAGGGGGAATTTTTGATCAGGCACATGGATTTGCGGTTGTCGGTGAATTTCGCTGAAAAAACCATTGAAGGCTGGGTGGAATACGATTTGGTGCATGTGTATTTGCGAGATAACCGAAAGCCAGCCTCGGTGCCTCCATATCATTTCAATCCTGTGAGTGGAAACCATATATTGCTGTTAGACCAACGTGATATTGACATTTTGGGTGTTTATCAAGGCGGTTCTCTGGAGAAAATTAAAGCCGCTGCCGCGGATAATGAAACAGGACAATTGAAGGGATCAGCCAAGCCGTTAGTTTTCAGAATTGGGACGGGCAGTGCGGATTCGTTGTTATACGGAAAACCCTTGGAAATAGAGGTGCCGAGGTCGGTTTCCAAGATTTGGATACACTATCGGACCCGGCCTTCGGCCGGGGCCCTTCAGTGGCTATCACCCTCTCAAACCTATGATAAAACCCACCCATTTTTATTTAGTCAGAGTCAGGCGATTCTCGCCAGGACATGGATACCGCTACAAGACAAACCCAGTGTTCGGTTTACATACAAGGCGGAGGTAAGGGTGGTTTGTGGCGCCGCAGCAGACTGCATCGGTGTTGAAGATCCGGATATCAGTCCAACCGATTTCAACGTGGTGATGAGCGCCGTGAAACTCGGTAACCCCGGGGGCGATATCGTATTGAACAACAAAGTACATCGCTTTGAACAGAAAAAGCCCATCCCCAGCTACCTCATGGCCATCGCCGTAGGCTCGTTTGGATATAAATCGCTCGGAAAAACCACCGGCGTCTATGCCGAACACAACCTCCTCGAAAAAGCGGCTTGGGAGTTTACCGACCTACAAAAAATGGTGGATGCGGCCAGCGAAATGTT
>CANHXF010000221.1 GCA_947464515.1 Flavobacteriales bacterium | reverse complement strand
GGAGCGCCAAATTTTTTGTCGATTACAACATTGCGACCTTTGGGTCCCAAGGTTACTTTAACAGCATTTGCCAAGGCATCAACGCCTCTTTTCAGGCCATCGCGGGCCGACAGATTAAAGTCTATTTTCTTTGCCATGATTTTTCTTTTTTATCAATTAGATGATTGCAAGGATGTCGCTTTCGCGCATAATGAGATAGTCTTTGCCTTCCACGCTCAATTCCGTGCCTGCATATTTACCATACAAAACAGTGTCGCCCACTTTCACTGTAACGGGCTCATCGGTTTTACCTGGTCCAACAGCAACTACGGTACCTTTTTGGGGTTTTTCTTTGGCAGTGTCTGGGATGATGATTCCTGAAGCAGTTTTCTGCTCGGCTTGTACAGGTTCGATCAGAACTCTGTCGGCCAATGGTTTTACGTTTACTGACATAGTATTATTTTTTTTGATTTTGCTTTGACTTGGCGAATTGTGTGCCAAGGGTAGAAGTGGTGATTTTTGGGTCCGGAACGACGAAAATTTGTCAGTTAAAGCACTTTGAGGTATGTCATTATGACAACCTTTCACAAAATGCGCTGATATCCGCTTTTTGATTTTGGGCTACGGATTGGGCTAGTGCGCCTAGGGGATGGGTTTGATTGGGGATATAGGACTGAAACAGATTGAGCAGGGTTTGGTCAAATTCGGATTGGTTGGCGACGGAAAATCCGCATCCTGCTTGAATAAATTGTTCGGCTTCAGGGAATTTTTGGTGGTTGGGCCCAAAGATGAGTGGCAGTCCAAAGGCGGCTGCTTCTATGGTATTATGGAGTCCTTTTCCGAATGCGCCACCGATGAGGGCGATGCTGCCGAAACGATAGGATTCAGCGAGGTGACCGATGGTATCTAGGATTAGAATTTGGGTGGTAGGTGAGATGGTATTGGAACATTCGCTAAATCGAAGTGCATTTGTTTTTATCTTCTCTAGGCATTGATTTTGAATGGCTTCACAAAATGAGGTATTTATATTGTGGGGTGCGATGAGGATTTGTCCGTGGGTAAGGATTTCTGGATTTTTTTGAAAAAACTGCAGTATTAAATCAATTTCGGGTTGCCATGCGCTACCGAGGATAAGGGTCGGTTTTTGGGTCAGCCAGTTTTGCAGAGGAAGTGGCAGGGAAGAGGGTTGAAGGGTTCTTTCCACTGCGCGATTGAATTTGGTATCCCCAAAAACGAAGGTGTTTGTTAGTCCTTGTTCGATGGCAATTTGGTGCATTTTGGGGTTGATGACACCGATGGCATTGAGTTGTTTGATGAGGATTAACCAGGGTTTACCGAGGGTTTTAAATAGCCAGTGATTTGGGGTAAGGGAAACGCCGAGGGCATAGCAGGGGATGTTACGATGGAGGGTTTGTTGGATGAAGTGATACCAAAAATCGTATCGGATAAAAATGGCGGTGGAGGGGTTCCATTGCGCCAGGCAGCGCTTCGCGCTGCCTGGCCTATCCAACGGCAAATATGCCTTGGACTGATTCAATTCTAACTTGGAATGTTCATACCCGGAAGGAGAAAAAAACGTGAACAAAATATGCCGTTGGCTAGAGGCCGCCTGCAAGGCGGCCGCAATGGGCTTCGCCATCTCAAATTCCCCCAGCGATGCACAATGTATCCAAATCAAATCCTTCGGCGCATTGCCATCCTTCCACCACCCATCATTTAATCGAACTAGCGTTTCTCGCTGACCATCCCTCAACTTCCTCACCTTGGTATTCCAAAGCGCAAGCAATCCGATGCCCATCGCATAACATCGCATCGCTAAATTGTACAGCACCATGGATTAAAAATATTCGGCGTCCTTTATAACTCCCGATTGCCTAATGATAATTGGGATAACCAACCCCCCCGTAAAATTCAAACCGAGATCGAATTGCGTTACTGTAGATGCTCGAAAAGTGCCAAAATCCCAGTCCCTAGTGGCTTTTGTGATTCCTTGATTCGTTCCCACACCGACATAAAAGCTCAATGCTTCGGGATTCATATACTGCATGCGGAACTGTTGAGAAAAACAAAATCCCTTACGATACCCATCGTAACCCTGGGTATAATCATTCTCCAACTGTGGCAACCGCCCCTTGTCGAACTGAAACTTGGTATAATGTTCAATTCTCCCTGCACCAACCACAACGCTCATTGTCCAGGTTCTTGGATTGCTGAGGCTACTCTCTCTGAGTGCCCACATTTTTCCAGCCACCAAACATGCATTATAACCCCGCAAATAGGTCCGAATCACCGCCGGATTTCCGTTAATATCGAATAGGTTTTGAGAAGGACCCACAATCCCACCATATAAACTATCTGTGCTTACAGTGTTGCCAGTGTATGGCATATAATTAAAACCAATTAACCACTTTTCCTTGTGCTGGTATTCCGCCCCCAAATCAAACAAAGCCGTTCCAGCATATCGCTGGGCCCAATTGCCCGCATTGTCTTGATAACCCGAACCCAAGTGAATACTCACCCAATTGGGTCTAATTAATGTCGATTTGATGTTTGTAGGTGCAGGTAACAACGTGTCCTTGGTTGGAGATTGAGCATACAGATTAACGATACAGCTGAAAAGTATCGTGAAAAACAAACTCTGGGTTGCTAGAAATCGCCTTGACACATAGCGAAGGTACAAAAGCCGCAGTAAAATCCCAATGCGAAGTAAAAATATGGAAGGCCCTAGGCGCTGGGCAAAATTTGCATCAAACAGCTGAGAAAGCCAGATAGGTTTTCGGCATGTACCCAATGACCCGCGTTGTCCACCACGTGAAAATTGGATGTAGGGAAATGTTGCAAAATTCCGTCTTTGTCCGATTCCTTAATATACCCACTTTTGCTACCACCTATAAAGTCGACCTGTTTCAAAAAAACGTGATGAAACGCCAGTTCGTCAATGATTTCTTCATAATGATTTTCGATGGCTTCCAAATTGCTTTTGGTTGCATAGCCGCCGCCTGGCAAGGGTTCGATGTTTTTAAGCAAGAACTGCCTCACACCCATTTCAGGGGCATAGGGCAAGAATGCATCTTCCGCCTCTTTTCTGGAATTGAGCAAGTGCAAGGGTACTTCTTTGAAAGCACGGAAATATCCCAAATGACCTGGAACATAGCGTTTGGGGGCAATGTCAACTACGATGAGTTGGTCTACCATTTCAGGAAATTGATCGGCAAAAGCCATCGCCGTTTTACCACCCATCGAATGGCCCATGATGATACCTGAGGCATCGCCCAAGCGAACCATCAAATCCCGCAGATCCTGCACCATTGCAGAATAACCCGCATCCGCATCGTGAAAACTCTTTCCATGATTTCGGGCATCAAAAGTGATAACCCGATAATTTTCGGACAGTTTCTGAGCGGCCAAATGCCAGTTGTCGAGCATGCCAAAAATGCCATGCAAAATGTAAATGGGATGGGAGTTGTTCTCCCCGTAAACGCGATAATTGACCAAGTTGGTCATGTAGAATTAGTTCAAGAAAGAATCAACTTCAGTGTATTCCAAATTGAAGGCCTCAGCCACTCCTTTGTAAACCACTTTTCCGTTGATTACGTTCAATCCCAATTTCAACTCATTGCTATCGGCACAAGCTTTTTTCCAGCCTTTATTAGCCAATTGAACGGCGTAAGGCAAGGTAGCATTGGTTAAAGCAAGGGTTGAAGTATAAGGAACAGCACCTGGCATGTTAGCTACGCAATAGTGAACAACACCGTCAACCTCATAGCAAGGCTCAGCATGCGTTGTAGGTTTAGATGTTTCGAAGCCACCCCCTTGGTCGATGGCTACATCCACAATCACAGCACCTTTTTTCATTGAAGGCAACATGTCGCGCGTGATCAATTTTGGCGCTTTTG
>CANHXF010000220.1 GCA_947464515.1 Flavobacteriales bacterium | reverse complement strand
TCGCTGGTTTTCTTCACCGCAAACAAACCCGCCACACGCGCAAATTCCAACACATCGCCTTTGGGAACCCTGCGCTGAATCACCGCCTCCATGGTAGACTCCTTTGAAACTTTCACCACTGCCTGGGCCACCGCCTTCCGCAAACTGCTCGATTTATGGGTTATTTCAATCATCCTCTATTTCCCTTCCATTGATACTCATCATCGGCAAAAATTTCCTTGCCCCAAATCGGCAATTCCTTTTTAATCCGCTCCACCACTTCCTCACAAGCGTCGATTGCCTCTTTACGATGCACAGCCGATGCAAACACAAACAGACAAATTTCCCCCGCCTTCACCACACCCAAACTATGAGTTATGTGCAAACATGTCAAAGGATATTTGACAAAAATCGCCTCGCGAATTTCATGCATAGCCGCCAATGCCATCTCCTGGTGTGCTGTATATTCAATGGCCATAACTGTAGCCTCTTCCACCGCATCGGCCCTCACCTGCCCCATGAAAATACTGTGGGCTCCGATATTTGTCTTCTTCTGATGATGTGCAATATCCTCCCCAATTTTCACCGGCGATATGGGTCCATCAACAAAGATATTCTTGGGTTTTTTCTCCAACATTTCTAAGGGTAAAGTTACTACTTTCAATCAGAATTATTGTCTAACCGGAATTTCACGATGCTCTGATTCATCGCGCTATACGTCAACATTTGATTTACCAATTGACCATCCAAACCCAAAATCCATTTCAAAACTTCCATTGCTTGGAACGACCCAACAATGCCTGCCAAAGCACCCAAAACACCCGCCTCAGCACAATTCTGAATCTCACCCTGTCCCGGAGGATTTGGAAAAATATCTCTATAATTCAAAGAACGAATGAAAGAATCGTCCGACGTTTGCGACGCCATTATGTCCTGATTCTCAACCTTCGCATACTTCATCAACGCATTAAAAACAGCCACCTGACCTTCAAACTTTGCAATGGACCCATACACCCAAGGTTTGTTTGCAAAAGCACATGCATCGTTGATGAGATAACGAGCTGCAAAGTTATCGGTGCAATCCACTACGATATCCGCCAAAGCCAAGTAAGCAGTTGCGTTTTCCGCAGACAACATTTCCGTATGGACAGACACCTTTATTTGGGCATTTTGTTTTTGAATCCACCCCTTGCCCACCTCCACTTTGAATCTACCAATGTCGGTTTGGGTGAATAATATTTGTCGTTGCAAATTGCTTAACGAAACCCGATCCGCATCCACCAAGACGAAATTTCCCACCCCTGCAGCGGCGAGATATTGCACCACCGGACAACCCAATCCACCAAGGCCAACAACCATGACTCGGGCAGCGCGCAAAGCGCGCTGCCCGTCCAAACCCACCTCACGCAACGACAACTGACGTTGGTATCTATCCAAAAAATCGGGTTCCATTTCCATCGTTCTAATCTCTATTAACCCCCAGAAAACGGCGGCATCAACGCAACATGATCGCCCGATCCAACCTCAAATTCCCCCGTAACAAAACGCTCATTCAAAGCAATGCGAAAGGTTTTCCCCTCCAATGCAGGGTATCGCTCTATCAACAACGACATCAATTCAGCTGCGGAAATAACCGACTGCGGAATCGAAAACTCCAAAACACCGCTCCCCGTGATGTCTGTTAAAGCGCCATAACTCATCAATCGAACCTCCATCATCACAAAAGTAATTTGATTGCCGCAATCAGCAACACAATCGACAAAATCCCTTTCATTCCGCGATGGCTAAATTTCTTAGAACCATACCAAGAACCCGCCACACCGCCCAAAATAACAGGGGTAATCAATGCGCCCACAATCATCAAAACCGACAACCAATAAATCTCCAATACAGACCCATCGGTTATTGCTTGACCCGCCACACCACTCACTTTTTCCGCCGTAGATTCCCAAAGCGGATGCTGTTGAACGAAGCCTACCAAGCCCGACATCGAATTGACAAAAATGAAAGCCGCACCCATTGCAGCCGTCTGTTTTTGCTGCGTCCACCCCAAAAGCAAAAGTACCGGCGAAAGCAAAATGCCGCCGCCAATGCCTAAAAGTCCCGAAACATATCCGATGCCACCGCCCATAACAGCAGCCGCCAAAAAATATTCCCTCGAAAGTTGCGATGCATTATCCGCTAAAACGCGCTTATCGTCGTCATTTTTTAGCGATATCCGTCCGCGCAAATTGATATTCAAAAGCACAACCGAAACCAATAAAAATACACCCAGCCCAAACTGATACACATCGTCCTTCAACGGCGTAAACCCACCCAAATAGGCCATCGGAATGGAAAGGGCCGCGATGGGCAAAAAGAGCCGCCACAAAAAATGACCCTGCCTATAAAATTGGATAAAGGCGATGCCACTCACCACCAAATTCAAAATCAGCGCCACGGGTTTCATGTGTTCGGGGGCGACCTGCAAAATCGACATCAAAGCGAGGTAACCACTGGCGCCGCCATGTCCCACCGCAGAATAAAGAAATGCAATTACAAAAAACAACAGCAGCCAAGCCCCTGGATAACCCATCACCATGGCTCGAAATTAATGGAGTTCCGATGCCTAGGCAAATAAATGGACAACAACCGTGCTTCCGGCAACAATTTCGTGGCTTTCCTCAGGTACTTCGATGAGGCAATTGGCGACAGAAAACGAACTAAGTCGATACGATTCTTGGGCACCGAGCAATCGAACAACGCCATCCGAATAAATGCCTTTCAAAAAATGCGTGAGGCCCGGATTTTTCTTATATCCATCGATAAATGTCGCGGTTTTCACTTTCAACGACACTGGACATCCACTAGCCACTTCTAGCGCTGTCAACACGTATTGATAGAAGCACGTCAACACCGATGCTGGATTTCCCGGCAGTCCAAAAACAACCGTTTGCTTAGGTGTAATCAAATCCGTTTTTACATCATCAACTCCCACTTTCACCCCAAAGAACAGGGGCTTTCCCGGTTTCTGTTTGATTTTATGAAAAATGGACTGGGTCCCCGCGGCCTCGGCCGCGGGAACCACAAAGTCGTAATCCCCCACACTCACTCCACCCGTCAATACAATCATATCACTTTCCAACATCGCCAAACGAATCGATTCCGTTAAGCCTGGCAAATTGTCCTTCGCATACACAATTTTGGGTTGCGAAAATCGCAAATGTAAAAATGCCGCTTGGAGTAATTGCGAATTCGACTCATATACCTGACCAAAACCCAAAGGCAAACCCGGCTGCTGCAACTCATCCCCCGTCACGATTAATGTCACCCGAGGCTCTCTCACCACCTCCACTTTCTCCAAGCCCAAACTAGCCAAAAAGCCTATTCCGGCGGCCGTTAAAATTGTTCCCTTTTTCATCGCCAACGCACCTTTTGCAATTTCACTTCCCGCCAAACGCACATTCCTACCACAGATCAAATCGAGATCCAACACCTCCAACATACCATCGCGAACCGATGCCTTTTCTTGCATCAAAACCGTATCAAATCCTTCCGGAACGGGAGCCCCGGTGAAAATACGTACCGCTTGGTATGGCGCGGGTCTCGGCCCTGCCTCGGCCGCGCCAGCGGCCACCTCCCCCACAATTTCCATCTTCCCGCTCTCCTCGTATCCCCGCCACGAAAATGCATACCCGTCCATCGCCGACTGCGCAAATCCCGGCATATCAATCGGTGAAAAAATGTCATCAGCCAAACACCTGCCCAACCCTTCCATCAAGCGAACCGATACCGACTCCATCCGCACTACACGCTCCGCAATCAAACCCTTGGCCTCGGCCACAGAAATCATCTTTTTCATAAAATCCAACGCAAGTTAATCCTTATCCGCCAATCGTAATCATACTGCGATTCACAATATCGTC
>CANHXF010000219.1 GCA_947464515.1 Flavobacteriales bacterium | reverse complement strand
CCCTTCTTAAAATCAATCCACTGATAACCATCGCCCAACAATACTTCCGTACCGTCTTCTTTTACCAAAGATAGTTTGGAGATGATCATTCCAAAATTGAGGAATTGTATGTATTCCGGTTGAGTTACGTTGTTTTTAACATACCCCGACAAAAAAGTAAGTGGCTGACCTTCCCACAAAGCCGCAAAGTTCAATTGTACACCTGTTTTAATGGGGGCCGGTGGCGGGTCGATGGGTTTTTCACCACAAGACTGCATACCCGCGATCATAACCATCGAAACGGCTATAACACCCAAAACCCATTTATTTAATTTAACCATCATTGTTTTATCAGTTTATACGAATATACAAAATTACCGTCGTTAATTCTCAGAAAATACGGTCCAGACGACATCGTTTCAAGACCAATCGTGAACACGCTTGTTGCTCTTCCATTGGTTCCGCCGGTCATCATTTTCTGACCCAAAGCACTGTATAATTCAAAATCAATCACGGATGGGTTCCTAGCAAAAATCTGAAATGAGTTCTGGGCAGGATTTGGGAAAATCACAAATGCCTTTTGTTGCACTTTATTCAAATTCATTCCGCCAACGCTCGCTTTGGCCAATACTCTAACATTGGGGTCAAAAATCATCGTATCCACCTGAAAGGGCATCCGGATTTTCATTGATTCGCTTAAGGATTTTGGCTCCCAAATAATCAAGGAATCCCGCCCTTCGCCGTGCACCAAAACCGGCACCTTGATATGCCAAAAAGGGACGCTGCTATGCGAAGGCGTTTGATCACATTGGATAGTAAGTTGATCTCCTTTTTGCTTCCAATTGATCTTTAAATAGGGAAATCCTTCCCCAAAATACCATTGCTTAAAAAATGTATCCAGATTACGGCCGCTGGCTTGTTCCATGCACTGCTCCAACGATGTTGTTGTGCCAAAGCCATAACTCCTGCCGGTACCGGTAAGATAAATCCTGCAACCCTTAAAGAAAGCCGAATCGCCAATTTTATCTCTGAGCATATGCAAAACCCAAGCACCTTTGTTGTAGGTTAGCCTGCCGTTAAACAGACTTCCTACATTCAACGTGTCCTTGGGAAAAACACATCCATCATCTTTACCTGTTACATCGCCACGCATGCCTCTCAATCGCTGTAACCAATCGGCTTTGGGTCGAAGATATTCAAACGTGATTGCGGTTAAATACGTCGCAAAACCCTCATTCAACCACAAATCCTGCCAAGTAGCGCAAGTCACTTTATCGCCAAACCACTGATGTGCCAATTCATGCGCCATCAAATCGAAAGAAAAATTCACCATGAAACTCATGGTTTGATGCTCCATACCCCCACCCCATGTAAATTGGGCGTGACCATATTTCTCCTCCACAAAAGGATATCGGACAAACAAACTATCAAACAATCGAATGATGGGTAAAACCTGCTTAGTTTCCTGTTGTGCTGTGGCTAAAAACTGAGGAAACACATAATTCAAAACCGGTAAGGGCTTTACTCTCCCCACCAACGGAGCATATTGGGTATACTGCGCATAGTTCGTCACCGCAAAAGCCACCAAATACGTCGCTATCGGATAACGATGTTTCCAAACCATCAAATGGGTAGTGTCGTTGATCACCTGATCCCTGATCACAACACCATTCGACGCGGCCAGCAAACCCGTATCGGTATAAACCCAAACATCTAAACTGTCAATTTTATCATGCAAACTTTGCTTACAAGGCCACCAATATTGAGCACCATAGGGTTCACTCAACGTATGTATAATGGGCCCCTTCATATGATTGTCGATCGTGAAATAGCCAAATCCGCCCCCATTCGTTGGATTGCCTTGGTATCGAATTCCCACGGAATCTCTCTCGCCCGCTTTCCATCCACCTGGCTTATAAGCGTACAAATAGTTGCCCGCCCTTCTATATTTCAACGACCCATCCTTTCCGTAAACATCGTCGACAGTTAGGTTAGCAGTAAGATCAAAACCCACCGAATCCGTATTGTTCACGATGGTAAAATGCGCCATCACATCGCCTCTTAAATAGGCATTCCGTCTGGGATTTACCCACCATTTACATCGGTTATAATCAATTAAATAGCCGTGCTTTACCCCTGAATTGGATCGGCGTTGCAGTTGATGTTCGATGCGACCGTGCTCTTTACAAATCCAATCTTCGGGCAGGGACTGACCAAAGGCAGGGAATATGCAAATCGTTAAGAGGAAACAAATGAAAAAAGGACGCATATTACAAAGTTCCACCATCCGCAATGGCTTTCCAAATAGAAACCAACAAAATGGAAAATACACAAGTGATGCACAATGAAATTTACACAGTTTATCTCGCCTACCTTTGTTTTATGAAGTTTAAATGGCTGCCCCTTTTCTTGATTATTTTGTTGGGATGCATTTGGGGTAGTTCGTTTATGCTGATTAAACGCGGATTGGCCGTTTTCTCTCCGATTCAAGTCGCCGGACTCAGACTTTTCCTCGCAGGGATGTTTCTAACCCCTTGGGTTTATCGATACACTTGGGGGTCAAAATCGATGATTTTGGATGAAAAGACGGGTGAAAAAGTAAAATTGTTGCAGCCCAAAGATTATTACTACCTCTTCATGACAGGCCTCTTAGGCAATGCCATTCCGGCCTTTTTATTCAGTACTGCGGGCAAGCTGATTCCAAGCGGACTCAGCGGCATTTTGAACGCTTTCACCCCAATGTTTACTTTAATAGTGGGTGCGCTGCTTTACAAAAGTGCATTATCAAAAAATGGATTTTTAGGCGTTTTGGTCGGTCTAATTGGCGCCGTTTTCCTATTGGGACCCTCCATCCTAGGTCAAGAAGGAATGGAAATCAATTTATCGGGCGCATTAATGGCATTGAGTGCCGCCGTTCTTTATGGCTATAACATCAATTTGATCAAAATTAGACTTGCAAACATTCCACCCATGGCAAAAACCGCATTTCCCTTTTTCTTCATGGGGATCATGTATGCGTTTGTTCTTTGGAAAACCGGTGCGGTTGAAAGTTATCAGATGCATACAGCAATAACGCCAGGCAATTTTCTGCCCGACAATCAGTTTGCACTCTTATGCATTTGTATTTTGGGAATAATTGGCTCCGCATTGTCGATGATCATGTTTAATTACCTCATTGAACACACCACCGCCGTTGTTGCATCTACCAACACTTTCGTGATTCCCATCGTGGCCGTTGCCTGGGGATTGTTTGACCAAGAGCCCATCCATTGGAATATGATTGTAGGATTACTACTTTCCCTAGTTGGGGTTTATTTGGTGATGAAAAAAGAAAGTTGATTCCCCATTACCTTTGTAATACTGATTTCATGAATATCCAACAAATACTATCTGATTTGGGCATTGGCAGCACATTGTCGCCCGCAAGCACTGGTTTAAATTCAATCCATGTCAACCAGCCCCGCACTAGACATATCTCCTCTCCAGTAGATGCAAAGCCGATTACCACGGTAGAGTTCTCAGATATTCAGGCATACAATGAGGTGGTGGAAACCGCCCAAGCGGCATTTGCCGTATGGCGTCATTTCCCCGCGCCAAAGCGCGGGGAAATCGTCCGCCAAATCGGCGACGCCCTCCGTGCAAACAAAGCAAATCTCGGTGCACTTGTAAGCTATGAAATGGGTAAAAGTCTACAAGAAGGCCTCGGTGAAGTCCAAGAAATGATCGATATCTGCGATTTTGCAGTCGGACTCAGCCGTCAGCTCCATGGTCTAACCATGCACTCGGAACGACCCAATCACCGAATGTACGAACAATGGCATCCATTAGGCATTGTAGGCATCGTAAGCGCCTTCAACTTCCCCGTGGCCGTGTGGTCTTGGAATGCCATGCTCGCAGCAATTTGTGGCAACGTCT
>CANHXF010000218.1 GCA_947464515.1 Flavobacteriales bacterium | reverse complement strand
CGGCGGGATTCGGTTGCGACTTCGGGTATCTGGGGCGGTGGTGATGATGATGGCGGTTTGGGGGCAGGCGAGGCTCAATTTGTGCAAAAATGCTTGTACTTGTTGGGTGTAGGCCAGGGTGTCGAGTTTGCCATTGTATGCTTCGTTTGTGCCAAACGAGAAGATAATAATATCTGGTTTGAGGTGCTGTATTTGTTCGATCGTCCAAGGCGCCTTGTCGATTAGATGCGTAAATTGAGCACCAACGACCCCGCAATGGTGGTATGCAACGCCTCTTCGAACATTCGGTATGAGCTCAAATCCGTAGAATCCGAAGTGGTTTTGATTGGGGCTGATTTTGGAGAGGGTAAGTTGAAACTGATTGGTGGGTGCTGTGGCTTGATAAGAGCTTATGCCCCAGCCGGAGGGGTAAAACTGACTGCCTGTCCATTGGAAGGGGTTGGATAGGGTTGGTGAGTAGGATTGGGAATCGGCGGAATGCCAGATATTGATTTTTTGAAATTGGGGTTCGCTAAATTTATCGTTAAATTCTATGCCAAGGCTGCTTGCGGCGCTAAGGGTTGTGGCTCCGTAGCCGGTGAGCCCCAATGGCGCTTTGAGTCCGCCTGTCATTGTTTTGATACCTGTCCAAATGCCAACGGGTTTTGCAACGGTTCCTCTTGGGCCATAACTTTTGGCAAGGGCATAGGGGAAGAGGATGCCTTGACCGGCGTTGCCATAGAATCCTTGGAGTTGTTTGCGGATTTCACCACTGAAATAATCGCCTTGGATGTGACTATCTCCGATTTGAATGATGGTAAATAGGGTATCGGTTGATGCTGTGCCGGCGGGATTTTGACGGCCGGTGCCGCCCGGAGCGGAGCGAACGGGCGGGTATTTGGATTTTGGGGGCTCCGAATTTATGAGTGAGGGGTTGTTTAGCCAAACATTATGCAATTTTTGCAAAACGATTTTCAGCTTTGGCGATTCTTGCAACGCATTGCAGGGTAGACAAATAACCGAGCTATCTTGCGGACCGATTTTTACATGGGTGGTATCTGTGCCACTATGAGATTGAGAAAGGAGGGGATGAATCCAAAAAATGGAGCAATAAATAATAATCGATGCAATTCTCATGGTTAGAATTGGAAGTAAATGAAGGGTTGTACTACGTCGTCTTTGAACTGAATGATGATCTGCAGGGCAATTGTCATCCAGAGTATCCATGTAAACGTGGGTAGTATTTGAATTTCTTGAAATAGCTTTTCTTTGATTTTGGGCGGGAAGAATGCAATTATAGCCGCTATAAATAGGAGGATGCCCATTTCGCTGCGCGAATCCCAAAATCCAGTGAAATCTTGCCATTTGGTGTGAAATACAATTTGCTCGATACTTGCAAATGCTGAGCCAAAGGAAGTGGCTCTGAAAAATATCCAACAAAAAGCGACAAAGTGGAAGGTGATGGCGGTGCTTGCGATTCTTGACCAGTGACTGTTGTTTTCTTTGGGGAACAATTGTCTCCAGGCTTTATGGAATGCCAAAGCCAAACCGTGAGCCAGGCCCCAGAAGACAAATCGCCAATCGGCGCCGTGCCAAAATCCTCCTACCAACATGGTGATCAGAAGGAAGAGGTAGGTGTTGAATTCGCCTTTTCTGTTTCCGCCCAGTGGGATATAGATGTAGTCTTTGAGCCAACTGCTGAGGGAGATATGCCATTTGCGCCAGAATACGGTGACGTTGGTTGATGTGTATGGATTTTCGAAATTCTCTTTGAGTCGGTATCCCAGCATCAGAGCTATCCCTATGGCAATGTCTGAGTAACCTGAGAAGTCGAAGTAAATTTGAAAGCTATAGCCATACATCGCCAGTAGGTTTTCCGCGCCGGAAAAGTTCTGTGGGAGTTCGTGTACGATGTCTACGTATTTGCCAATGTAATCGGCGATAAAGAGTTTCTTGAGCAAACCACTCATGATGCGCAATAGGCTTTCTTTATAAAGCGTAGCATTGATGGGTTGGGGATCTACAATCTGAGGCAAGAAATCTTTCGCTCTAACAATGGGTCCCGCCACCAAATGGGGGAAGAATGTCATGTAGAATGCGTAATCACTCACGTTTTTAGACGCGGGAATTTCGTTGCGATAAACATCCATCAAATAACTGATTGATTGGAAAGTGTAGAACGAAATACCTATGGGAAGAAAAAGGTTGTGATCGGTGAATTGGGTGCCGAAAAGCTCATTGCAGTTGTGAATGAAGAAGTTGGCATATTTGAAATAGAGCAGAAAGGAGAGGCTATAGGAGAGTGAAATCCATAGCAGTACTTTTTTTGCGATGCCCGACTTCTTTTGTATGAATAAGGCGAAAAGGTAGTCGCTTAGAATCATCAAGGCAAACAGACCAAGGAATGGGCCGCTCGATTTGTAGTAGAAAAACAGGGAAAAAGCGATGATATAGGCCTTTCTCCAAGCGTTACGTTGGATGATTGCAGCGTAAAAGATGAGGAAAATGCCGAAAACGGCAAGGAATGAAAACTCGGTAAAGAACCAAGGCTCTTTGGTGGAATAACTAAAAATTCGCTGCAGCAATTGTGGGTCGTGCAGAGGAGCAAATATGTTGTTGATCCAATTAGTATCCACGGTATTTGGCGGCATTAAGGGTTATAATAGATGAACGGAAGGGCCGGCCGCGCTTGCGCGGTGGCTTCATTGCCATCTTGTATTTTGCTGAGGTTTGTAACCAATTGGCAACGCTATCCATCCATACTCGGTAGCCTTGAACATCGGGGTGACGTCCATCGCCGGCGCGCGTGAGGGTGAGGTTTTTGGTCAAAAAGAATGTGCCGGAATCAGCAGAACTCTTAAAAACCTTGTTGATGCCGTAGTCTTCGTCCCAATTGGCTGGGCCAATCCATGCGTAGGGGATGTTTCGCAATTTTTTGGCCAACTGATTGGCAGCAATTTTTCTCGCTTTCAAGTCGCGGGCATACAATTCGTTGAGGCCAAATACTAAGAAAATGTAGGTTGGCTTGAAACGGGCAATGATTTTGTCGATCGTGTCGGACCGGCCAAAATTAAAAACCGTAGCTGAATACCATTCCATCGACAAAACCAGTTTATGGCCATTGGCAAGGCAGTAGTCGTTCAGTGGATAACGCAAGCCACCACTTTCAGAATCACCAATGAGTAAAATCCGGTGCTTGGTTGTATCGGCAAAAACAGGTAACTCATAGGTTGGCAAAGTGAAAACACCACTTGCATGGGTTAGGAAGGGGAGAGCGGAATCCATGGCCACGCTTGATTTTGCGGTGTCGGGAATCGCCGTTGATGGTGCTGCGTTGTTCGTTGCTTCTTCGGGTTCATCCAGGGTTGCCAACATGGCATCGACGTCTTGGTTGCCAAGTATTTGCTTTAGTTCTACTCCCGCAAACGAAAAGGCCTCGGGTTTGCAACTGTAGATATACAACAGCAAGATGGGTAGTGCAATGCTGATTCCGGCCCATACGATGAGCCACGGAGAGGATTTTGAAGAATGTAATGGGGCTGACGGCGCTGAACCTATCGCAAAGGACTTCTCGCTAGAATTGTCTATTGGGTTGTTCGATGTGTTCTGGTCAGAAGTCAAAGTCTCGCAAAAATACTCGAATCAGGTCGACTTTTAATAGGGCTAAAATTGGAACTATGAACAACTTTTGCGCAGTGGAGCGACCGGTGATTTTGGGTAAAACCATTTTGAACGAAATTCTCGTGGCGGCATTATTAATTTCGTCCGAATTATTTGATTGGGATGTCGCCGTGGCTATGCCCAACGCCCGGTAGCAGCTCAATCTTTTGCATCGATTCGCCAGTGCCTAGATGTATTGCAATTTCTTGGTTGCCTAAATTCGTGACGCTATATCCTGATTGACTTACCTCGATTTTTATTGGTTGGTTG
>CANHXF010000217.1 GCA_947464515.1 Flavobacteriales bacterium | reverse complement strand
TGTTTCACCCATTTCTGTATGATGGCAATGTCGCGGTCCGACAAGACCTTCTCTCCCACAAAATGACTATACGTTGGGTCGGCCGGCCATGGTGGCATGATCCTTTTTTGGGTAACCTTAGCGATGGTCTTTGCACGCTTCTTTACGGCGGCATAAGAAGCCAAACTAAACGGCGCTGCCCCTTGTTCGCGATGGCATGGCAAGCAATTCTTCTGTAATATTGGTGCAATGTCGTTGGCAAAGGTGGGCCGATCGGGCAAATCATCAACAGCTACACCGTTACCGCAACTATTAGTTCCAATAACAATCAATAAAATAATGATATATAAATATTTACATTTCACCATATTTATTCATTTTTCGAATCAAATGGGCCAACAAAACAACCTATTGGTTGGTTGGATGCCACCGTATTTGGCTTTTCAAGTATAAGATTGGCAAGGACATCAAACAAATAATTCTTCGATGCCACCTTAGACACAATTCCCAAACTCACCGCCCGATCATCAATTTTACCACTGTAAATCTTAGACCGTGTTAGACAATTCATTACCACCGCTTGGGGATAAACTTTGATTCCAAAACGACCGCAAATCACACCCAGATTGTCGTGAAAAAGCAAATCCTCCATACCCGAAATCGACCTACTTCCAACACCTGGATCGAGTAAACAAAACTGAATTGTATCGCCAAATTGCTTTACCAGATTTTGTATTGTTTTGATGTATGACTTGGCTATCGGACATTCATTGGAATAAGAAATCACGCATAAATATTTCTTCGTTTCAAACTTCGACCTAAATTCATCGCAAATAAGCAATGAATCCTCATTCGGACTATAACATTCATTCGAGGAATGGATAGAACCCTCAGCTGAATTCACCCTTAACGAACTATTTTTCTGGGCAGATCCACTCCGCTTCTTCGAATCAGAACAACCGAAAACCACCAAAAACAAACACAAAAAACCGAATGGAATCCTTTTAAATAATAGCTTCATCTGTTTTTTGTGATTAATTATCAAACCCTAGTTCTAGCATATTCCCAAAGTACCATACCACAGGAAACTGCAATGTTAAACGAATGCTTTGTGCCCAATTGCGGGATTTCAATCACCCCATCGCAAAGCGATATAACTTCTGCGTCGACTCCATCAATTTCATTCCCAAAAACAAAGGCCACTCCCTGATTGGGGAATACCATATTCTGAAGAAACACTGAGTTTGAAGTCTGCTCGATGGCATAGACCACAAACCCTTTCAACTTAAGGTCCTTCACTGCATCGATGGTATGGTCTTGGTAGCGCCAACTGACAGAATTCTCAGCACCAATGGCGGTTTTGGTGATATCGCGGTGAGGTGGCGTAGCTGTAATGCCGCAAAGTATCATCTCTTGACATAAAAACGCATCGCTACTGCGCATCATCGAGCCCACGTTATTCATGCTTCGAACATTATCCAAAACCACCACAAATGGCCATTTAGTCACTGTTTTAAATTCCGAAACGCTCAATCGTTGGAGATCGGCACCCACCAATTTTTTCACAAATACAAAGATACTTATTTTCAATGGGGAAAAAGGGGACGTAAATGTGGAAATCGGGCTGCGAAATGGCTGTAAATTTGGGGTTTATGGCAGGAGGTAATTCAGACAAGGAAACACCGCTAATGAAGCAATATCATACCATCAAGGCGCAATACCCTGGTGCGATTTTGCTATTTAGAGTGGGTGATTTTTACGAAACGTTCAGCGAGGACGCACGAATCGCATCAAAAGTGCTGGGCATTGTCCTCACCAAACGCTCCAACGGCGCTGCATCCGATCAAGATTTGGCTGGTTTCCCACACCATTCCTTAGACAACTACCTTCCACGACTAGTAAAAGCGGGCTATCGCGTTGCTATATGCGATCAGCTTGAAGATCCTAAGAAAACCAAAACCATCGTAAAACGCGGTGTCACCGAATTGGTTACGCCTGGGGTGAGTTACAACGATAAAGTTCTAGAAATCAAGCAAAGCAACTATTTGGTGTCGGTTCTAGAGCAAAATATGCAGTGGGCGGCCTCCTTCCTCGATATTTCCACCGGGGAATTCTTGGTGTGCGAGGGCTCTTTGATCACCGTAAAAAAGATGATCGATGCGTTTAAGCCTTCCGAATGGATACTACCCAAGCAACAGCAACAGACCATCTTCGAAATCCTTGGCACACCAGCCTCGTTTCAAACTATCGAATCTTGGGTCTACGAATCAAGCAATGCCAATGAATCCCTATGTCGGCAATTCAAGACTCAGAATCTAAAAGGGTTTGGCATCGCTGAAATGCCCTTGGCCATTGGGTCCGCGGCAGCCATTCTACAATACCTACAATTCACCCATCACACCCATATCGACCATATCAATCGCATATCTCGAATCGACGAGGGTGATTCAGTCTGGATCGATGGCTTTACGTCAAGAAACTTAGAATTAACCCGTCCGATTTACCAAGGCGGCACAGCTGTAATTGATGTCATTGATAAAACTTGCACAGCGATGGGCGCCCGAATGCTGCGAAATTGGCTGGTGTTTCCCCTGCTTGATCGCAAGGCGATTGAAAACCGACATCAACGCGTAGAAGTATTCATCAACAATCCGTCAGAAACATCGGTTTTTCGCGATACAATGAAACAAATTGGCGACCTACAACGCTTGGTTTCTAAAGTCGCACTGAGAAAAATCGGTCCGCGCGAATGCCTCACCCTGGGCTATGGCTTGGATAATTTGGCAGATTGTAAAACCCTTTTCGAAAATAGCTCAGACCCGCAATTACAGGCCTTGGCAATAAAAATCGATTCGCTACCCAAACTGCAGTCGCTGATTTCCGACCGTATGTTAGCCGATGCACCTGCCGTGGCCGCAAAAGGGAACATTTTTAAATCGCATGTACATCCGGAATTACAAGATCTTCGCGACCTTACCACATCGGGCAAAGACAAGCTCATAGAAATTCAACAGGCTGAAATTCAGCGCAGTGGCATCACATCATTAAAGATTGGATTTAACAATGTTTTTGGATACTATCTAGAGGTTACCAACTCCCATAAAGACAAGGCGCCCGAAGATTGGATCCGAAAACAAACGCTTACAAACGCTGAGCGATACATCACACCAGAACTCAAAATATATGAGGAAAAAATCCTCAATGCGGAAGATCTAATTCTCAATCTGGAAGCGCAGTTGTGGGAATCGCTGCTCAACGATATGAGCGAATTTGTCCCCCTACTTCAACAACAGGCTACAATTTTGGCGGAATTGGACGTGCTAGCGGGATTTGCTCAATTGGCCATGGACTGCAACTACTGCAAGCCCACATTGAACGATGGTTACGATTTGCTCCTCAAAGACTGCCGACATCCCGTCATTGAGTTCCAACTCCCCGCCGGTGAATCATACATCCCCAACACCATTCAACTAAACAAGGACGAACAGCGCATCGTCATTCTTACGGGTCCTAACATGAGTGGGAAAAGCGCAATACTACGTCAGACCGCATTGGCTGTCATTCTGGCCCAAATTGGTTGTTATGTTCCGTGTAGCGAGGCTCACATTGGCATTACCGACAAGATCTACACACGCGTTGGTGCATCAGACAATATTTCGGTTGGAGAAAGTACTTTCATGGTGGAAATGTCGGAAACGGCCTCCATTCTTAACAACTTGAGCAATCGCAGCTTGGTATTGTTGGATGAAATCGGACGTGGAACAAGCACCTACGATGGCGTCTCGTTGGCATGGAGCATCGCGGAGTACATTCACTCCCACCCTGCGGCACCCAAAACCCTATTTGCAACGCATTATCACGAGCTCAACGAACTGGAAAGCAAATGCCCAGGAATCGTCAATTTTCACATTTCGATCAAGGAGCAAGGATCCCAGATTGTCTTTTTGCGCAAACTAACCCGTGGTGGCAGCG
>CANHXF010000216.1 GCA_947464515.1 Flavobacteriales bacterium | reverse complement strand
GCAATATTGCTATAAAAGAACAGATGAGTAAGCCCAAACTTTCTCTTGCCAATTCATTGTTCACGGTTTTCATCGAATCGCCCAAACCTTCCCAAACGGGTGGCCATTGGAAAATGGCCCAAATCGACGTAAAAATGCCCCAAATGAGGTAAAATTTGCGAAAAAAGTAAGATTTTTGGTTAAAAATCGACAAAAAACATAAAAAAGCGGAACCAAAGTAAACGGCCATCCAAACTGCTGGATCGGGATCGTTATACTGCAAAGCGGCGAACAAAATGAAGATTATGCCAAAGAATAGGTGGAAGATTTTCATGGTTATCGGGTTTTGTTTTCTAGATAAAGACAAGCGGGTCCACTTGCAAAATGTTTTACTTGTTCCTGGGTTAGGAAACTTTCGGGTCCCATCGATAGGTTGCCTAAGACTAAATCATCATCGCCGTCTCCATCTGCATCTGCGGCATCCATCGTTAACCATCTTCCCAAATCATAGCCTGGCATTTCATAGGGTTGGAAATCGCCTTTGTTATTTTGGAAATACAGCAACGATTCTTGGGGCTGAGTTAGGAAATCGGCAAAAAACGCAATTGTTACAATGTCGAGGTCGCCATCCAAATCAAAATCTTTAACAGCGGGTTTAAAACAACCGTGCACTGGATAAAAATAACTTTGTTTGAGTTGATTGTTGCCTTGATTGAGGTAAATGTATACTCCGTGATAAGGCTTTAGTATCACTGTATAATCGGCATTATCGCCACAGGTATAAATGATGTCTAGCTTCCCATCTCCATTCATATCGGCGACTTCGAAATTGGTTGATCCGAAAACCGACATCGTTTCTAATAGCACAGCGGTTTCTTGGTATCCGTTGCCGGTGTTTTTAAATAGTACGATGCTTTCTTTGTTTTGCGCAAATAGTGTGAGTATGTCTTTTTTACCGTCTCCATCCCAGTCCGCAATTTTTGTGCTGATGGCACCAGGGATATCGCGAAGAATCTGCAGTTCTTCTTTTGTTTTGGGATTGTAGGTGTACGTTTTGCCTTTGAGGTGACCAAATCCGTTAATTAAGAGTTGATTGTTGGGTAGATAAAATGATTGGACGGGTCTGGGCAACTTATCGGCGATCAGCGTTTCTTGCTTTGATTGCGGGTTAAATGAATGGATGGATCCAATTTTGGCGTTTGTAGGTTGTACCGATCCGATGCAATTCACCAGCCACTGATTGGGTTTGCTTTGGTCAACCCAGGTAACAGCTGTTGGGAAAGCTTTGCGCCACAATAAATCACCGGCTGTTTGAAATGCAGATAAATCTCCTTTGTCGCCAAAGCTTCCCATGATGATTTGCTTTGCTTTTGGCACAATACTTACAAAAGTGGTCATAGGCATATTACCTGCGGCCGGAAAATTCCCTGCTTGGTAAGTCAAAGAAAAGATGCCACTGCTAGGATTGATGGGATGATTTCGCACTTGGCCCGGCAAACTATCAGGCGCCATAACGGCAAAGTATTGCAATACCTTGTCTAGGTCTTCATGGGAAATAGTAGGCTCCGATGGATAAGTTCCTGGCTCCACATTGGGATCTGATTTTTCATTAAAATAGGTCTCTCCGTTGTGTTCAAAGATTCCCATTTTGGCGGCCATCACGGGAATGACATTGGCCCATGCGGATTTATCTAGGTATTCCGCGGGAATGAATTTATGACATGAACCACATACCGCTTTCACTGTGGCTTCGTTTTGTTTAGCAATAGCGATTTCAGCTTCTGACGATTCATTCGAGTTCTCTGCTTTCTTTCCGCCACAAGCGGTGAGTGAAACAAAAATTATAAGTAAAGCGAGTTTAAAAAATAATTTCATCCAATTGATAGTCTAATGTCTCAAAGATAATTTGTTCTTTTTGGTTTTGTTCCTCATGATTTACGATTAATTTTTACTTATTGTATAATATACAATTAACATAACCTACCTTCGTTTTAATGGCTTAGCCATTTACCAGATGAAAACACTAAAACTACTCATTGTTTCTGCCGTAACGATTGCAGCAGTCACTGGCTTATCAGCCCAAAAATCCCCCATTGATTTTGAAACCTCAGGCAATGGAGCAGCTTTTACATGGACCACTTTTGAGAACGGCGCCAACCCTGCGGTTGAAATCGTTGCGAATCCCAGTTCTTCGGGACTGAACGTATCGGCAACGGTAGCAAAATTTACAGCCATGAATGCGGGTCAGCCATGGGCAGGTTTTGAGAGTAAGCATGGCTCTGATATCGGCACATTTACCTTAAGTGCGAGCAATTGTATCGTGAAGATGCTTGTTTGGAAATCGGTGAAGAGCGACGTTGGGATCAAGTTTGCATCGGCCTCTGGCGCATCAACTGGAGAGATCAAAGTGGCTAACACCACCACGGGTGCTTGGGAAGAGTTGGTTTTTGATTTCAGCAAACGCATCGGAGAGTCAAATGATCAGATCGTTATTTTTCCTGATTTTGCAGTTACACCGGCTAGGGGTTCAGACAATGTTTGTTATGTAGATAATATCCGTTTTGAAGGTTCAGGACCGGCTTTGGATGTGCCATTGGTTGCTGCACCTACCCCAACGGCTGCGGCGGCAAATGTGATTTCTATGTTTAGTAAACCGTATACCGACGTGGCTGTAAATACATGGCGCACAGATTGGTCGGTGGGTGTTTTATCAGATATTACCATTGCAGGTGATGCAACTAAGAAATATTCAAGTTTAGACTTTGTAGGTGTAGAAGTTAAGGGTGCCAATGCCATCGATGCCAGTGGAATGTCGTTTTTTCACGTCGATGCTTGGACCCCAAACATGACGCTGTTCAAAATCAAGTGGGTGGATTTTGGGGCCGACAATAATTTTGGTGGTGGTGATGATACAGAGCATGAAATGACGTATTCCAACCCTACTCAGAAAGCATGGAATTCATACAAGATTCCTATGTCGGATTTTACCGGTTTAAAAAGCGTAACCCATCTTTCACAATTGATATTTGGTGGAACGCCAACGGGTTCTGGCGTGCTTTACATCGACAATGTGTATTTTAGTAAAACGGCCACGTCGGTTTCTAATGCGAATATGAAGCCAGTTGTGACAGTGTATCCAAATCCATCAAACAAGACGGTTACGTTAAATATTGAAACGATGATGGATGAGATTGTGATTTATTCTGCTTCAGGAACATTGGTAAAGACATTGCATAATGTGAAACCCAATGAGTCGATTGATATTTCTGGTTTAGCGGCAGGAATTTATCATATCTCAATCAAAACGATCGCTGCAGTGAGTGGCGTTCAGTTGGTTGTACAGTAATTGAGTTTTCGTGATTAAGGCAAGTGAACATTGAAGTCTGGGATACAAATTCATTTTGTTTTCTGAAAGTAAATCAACTTCGATGTAACTTGCCGTCATGAATTCAGAGATGATTTTTTACGCGGGATTGGGTTTGATGATAGTAACGACCTTTTTAGGCAGAACGGTTAAGGAGCGCGGAATGAAGACCTTGAGTCACGAGCAGTTGGGCTTTGTGATGGCATCATTTTCCAAGATGCGGATGGTAGGGATGTATATTTTGTTTTGCATCGTTGGAGTTTATTTGGTTTTAGGTTACACGAAGTGGTTGGATTATCTGAAAGATTTGGGTTACGATCCAATGGTGGGATATTTTATTTTGTTGATGATGTACATCATTACGAGTCATGTTTTGAGTATTGCCAAATTGCGAAAAATGGACCTTCCTTCTGAGTATTTGCGTTCGGTATACATTGGCGCGGGCCTTCAGCTATTAGGTCTCAGTGCATTGCTGATTGGCATGGTCAATTACATGGGGCGATAGTTTTACAGTTGTAGTTAGGGTTGTGTGTTACACGTATAATTAATTTTCACATACACTACTACCCAAGAGAAAGGGCGGCCCATTGGGCCGCCCTTTCTCTTGGG
>CANHXF010000215.1 GCA_947464515.1 Flavobacteriales bacterium | reverse complement strand
TGCTGTTGATGCCATCGTATGTGGGTTTCAAATCCACACGAAGTTTATTGATGTAAGCGATGGTGATCTTGTACAACAAATCAGACTCCAACTTTTTCGCTGAAGGTTTCGCCAAGAATTTGGCCATTCTGCCTTTGTCGGATAAAATCGACTTAGCGAACAATACTTCGGCAACCGCGCTTGCATTGTCTTTGTACTTTTTCATCAAAGCGACCAAATCTGCAGGCAACATGGTTGGATCGAGGTCTTTGTAAAGGTGATCTAAAACCGCAGCCAACACTTCTTTTTCGATGGCAGGGTAGAACTCTTTGTACATTTCATCGAGGTTGCGCAACATACCGTTCGACATTGCAGTATCGGGCTTTCCAGAGGCAACAGCATCGGCGATGGCTTTTATCGACATAGCAAACGACATTGGCTGGCTGTTAGAAATACCATCTTGGAAGTAAACTGGGTACAAGCCATAGGTATACAATTCGCGGTAGGCTTCATCATAAAGAGAAGTCACATCGCCGTAAACATCGGTTTTCTTGTTCTCACGCATCCAACGTTCAAAAGAAAGTTCAGCTGCTTTACGGGTATCGTATAGGCCACCTGGCTTGGACAAATCATTGGCTTCACCGTTAAATTTGTTCCAATAGTTTCCGATACCGGCCAAACGATCTGAGTACATCAAACGAACCGACTCGTCCTGCTTCATGTATTTTTCGTACACGTCCATGATATCACGGCGCAGGGCCACACGCATCGGGCGCTCTTTGCTACCGAGGTATTTGATGCCTTCGCTGTAAGTGTATCTTGTAGTACGACCTGGATAACCCATGATCATGGCATAATCGCCAGTTTTCATTCCGCCGATGTTGATTGCCAAGTGGTGTTGTGGGCTAAAAGGCTTGTTTGCAGGGGTAAAATCTGCGGGTTTGTTGTTTTCGTTGGCATAAATGCGGAACATGCTAAAGTCGCAGGTATGACGGGGCCAACGCCAGTTGTCGGTCTCACCACCAAATTTTCCTACACTTTCTGGCGGGGTTCCAACCAAACGAATGTCGCGGTATACTTCGTAGTACATCGCCAAGTATTGATTTCCGTTGTAGAAAGAGGAGATTTCCACCACGTAGTTGTTGCGTTCTTCTCCCAATCCAGCGATGGCTGCTTCTTTGGCTTTGGCGATTTGGGCCATTACGGCTTTGGCGCGGGAAGCTTCGTCTTGGTTGATGGCGATATTATTTAGGACAATCGCGGTAACATCTTCGATTTTTTTAAGCAATCCGATATTGAAATTGGCTTTGCGCTCGGCTTGTTGATTGGCGGCCCAAAAACCATTCTTTAGGATGTTGTCTTCATTGGTAGAAAGTTCCTGAATGGCACCGTAACCACAGTGGTGGTTGGTGAGGAACAATCCTTGACTAGAGATGACTTCTCCGGTGCAGAACATACGTCCTTGTTTCGACATCAAACGTACGATGGCGTCTTTTACTGATGCGTGATTTACCGCGTAGATATCGTCGGCTGACAATTTCAAACCACGGGCTTGCATGGGATCTTGAATTTTTTGTAGCAAGGTTAGGGGCCACATGCCTTCGTCGGCTCTCAGCTGAAAAATCGCTGTAAAAGCCAAGGCTAAACTTAATATGCGTTGTTTCATAATGTTATAGGTCGCAAATTAACTCATTTTTGGCTATAAGTTGATGTTCGATTGTCTGATTTGCCTTGCTTTTAAACGAAACTTTTTGATGATGCCACGGGTAAAATGTCGGAAATTTGAGGGAATGTCCTTGGTTGTTTTCACAGAATTGGGTTTTTACTGTCCGCAGGCGGATGTGTACATAGATCCATTGCGAAAGGTTTCCAGGGCTATTGTTACGCATGCTCACAGTGATCATGCTAGGCCAGGGATGGGCCATTATTTATGTCATTCGAGCGGCGTTGAGATTTTGAAACTCCGCTTGGGGAAAGGGATTTCGGTGCAAGGTTTGGCCTACGGGGAAACAATTTATATGAACGGGGTTGAGATTGCGTTGTTTCCGGCTGGACATGTGCCGGGCAGTGCGCAGGTGCGACTATCTTATTTGGGTGAGGTTTGGGTGATGAGCGGTGACTATAAAACGGTTGCCGATGGTTTGTCGCCTGCTTTTGAATCCGTTCGATGTCATCATTTTGTTACTGAAAGCACTTTTGGTTTGCCGATTTTTCATTGGCGGCCGCAAATGGAGGTTTTTCACGATATGAATACATGGTGGCAGCGGAATGCAGAAAACGGTTTCACTTCCATCATGCTGGGATATTCATTGGGCAAGGCGCAGCGCATCATGAAGTATTTAGACCGAAATATTGGTGATGTGATTTGTCATTCCGCCATTGCTGATGCAAACATGGCATTAGAGTCTAGCGGATTTACATTTGGTTCGTGGACAGAGGCAGGCAAAGCGGTGGTGGATTTTAGTTCGGATTCCTTGTCGAGGTCGCTATTGATTTGTCCGCCCAACGCGTTAAATGGCCCATTGATGCAGCAAATTGGCAAGCATTCAGTGGCCAACTGTAGTGGTTGGATGGCGGTAAGCAAGTCAAAGAACTGGGGCGGTGTGGATCAAGGATTTGTGTTGAGCGATCACGCCGATTGGCCCCAATTGATAGATGCTGTTTCGGCATCGGGCGCCGAGCATGTATACGTAACGCACGGATTTACGGAAGTTTTTTCGCGGTATTTGACCGAGAATTTGGCTTTACAAGCTGAGGTGGTAAAAGTTGGACATTGGAATAGGACGGAAGAATGAAGCAGTTTTCTCAATTGATCGATGCGTTGTTATTGGCCAGATTTGAAAGGGACAAGCAAAAAGTGTGGGCGGATTTTCTCCAAAACAACTCCGAAAATGAATCCTATGTTGGGCTGGTCACATCGCTTTTGAAAAATGAATGTCCCAAAAGAATCATTTCGTCAAAAAATCTCAAAGTACTGGCTATGGAAACGGTAGGTGTTCCCCATTGGCTGTTGGATGAAAGCAAGCATTTTGTGGGTGATATGTCGGAAACGATCGCATTGATTTTGGCGCCACTAAAGACCGAAAACAACATCGAAGTTCCTTTAACAGAGGTTGTAACGGCGATGAATGAAATGCATTTGAGGGAGGCATATGAGATCGAGGAGTGGGTTGTTTCGCGTTGGGGGAATATGGGGTCTCGGGAAATTCAGGTATTTAACAAATTGGTTACGGGCAGTTTTCGCAGTCCTTTTAACCCCTCGATTTTTTCTAACTCCCAATTTCAAATGCAGCCGATCGCTTTGAAGCTTGTTCTCTTATACGCCGAACGAGGTCGGGTTGGCGGCCGAACTGGTTTTACAGAGTTTACCATGGGTATCGCCTCGGGTGAGTCGTGGGTTACTTTCACCAAGGTTGCGGTTCGGCTTCCGGAACTAGAATATGAAATCCTGGAAAGGTGGATTATTGAAAATACGCAGGAAAAATTTGGCCCAGTGCATAGACTTCCGGCGACGCAGGTTTTTACTGTGGAATGCATCGATATTGCATCGAGCAAAAGAAATAAATCGGGCTATCGTGTTACGGAAGCCACGCTGAAGTCATGGGAAGATGGTTTTCCTTTAGATCAAGTGTCGACCATCGAATCACTTAGAGAGATTCTCCCCAAGCACTAGGATTCTCAGCAAAACGATTCACTGTTGCCAGCTCGTTGTCTTGAATAAACCCGTATTCCGCAGCCACTTTTGTAAGTGTTGGGAGGTTGGTAAGCGTGTGGACGGGGATACCCGCATTTACAAATTTTTCCATAGCATTGGCAAAGCCATAGGTGAATAGGGCTATGATTCCAACGACTTCGGCGCCGGCGTTCTGCACTCCTTCAACGGCTTGGAAGCTGCTTTTTCCGGTAGAAATCAAGTCTTCAACCAAGACGATTTTATCGCCTGGATTCATTTCACCCTCCACCTGATTTTTCAAACCATGCTTTT
>CANHXF010000214.1 GCA_947464515.1 Flavobacteriales bacterium | reverse complement strand
GATCAAGAAGGTAAAATCTCAGAGGAGTCATTTGTTTTTCGATGCGTATTTGCACGACCGGATTCCACGAAGGTTGTGATGGTTCCGCAAGCGTTGAGAAAATATTGGGTCCCCACGGATTTGATAAAATCCTATTCTGAGTCTGAAGTTCCGTTTGATCCCAATTGGCGAAGAATTATGAGAACTTTAGGGATTCATGGGTATTTGACATGGGATGCGGATGTGATTTTTCTTGAAGAAGAGCCTGTGAGTGATTGGTTTTTTCCTGTGAATCGATGTAAAAATCAATTGTTGAGGTGGATTCGGAATATCCTGTATTCAAAACTGAGTGAGACAAATGCTGGTCTAACCTATGCCATGCTCATCGGCGATAAATCTGGACTTGATATAGAAATTGAGAAGCAATTTGGGATTGGTGGATTGTTGCATGTTTTGGCTGTGTCGGGAATGCATGTTTCACTGATTATGGGGGCATTACTTTGGTTGCTTACGGGGTTTGGATATCGGGGGCGGCCAACAATAAAAACCTTGTTTTTGTTGTTGGCCGCCGGGTGGTTCTATGCATTCTTGAGCGGTAGTTCCGCCTCCGTGATTCGTGCTATGATTGGCGCATCTTGGGTTTGGTTGGGGAAATTTGCCGTGCATCGAAGGCAAAAACTAACCCATGTTTTATGCGGATCAGCCTACTTACAATGGATATCAGACCCCTACATCGTGGAGCAATTGGGGTTTCAACTCAGTTATTTGGCGGTGCTGGGTATAGCGACGTTACATTCTCGTTGGATGAACCTTTATGAGCAGCCCTCCTCAGTTTTGAATGCCGTGATTTCTAGCCTAAGCCTTACCCTTAGCGCAACGCTGTTTACTTTGCCCCTGATTTTATTTCAGTTTGGGGCCTTTCCGACATGGTTTTTATTGGGAAACTTATTTTTATTGCCCCTCTTTTCATTGATGGTTTACCTGTCTCTGATTTGCCTTTTGTTGGTTTGGGTTCCTTATCTCGCTGATGCGCTGTTTTGGGTTCTTGATAGATTGATACATTGGGTTTTGCAGTTGTTGGGGTTGATGGAACGACTTCCTTTGCCTCAATTACAAACGCTAAGTTTAGGGATGGGGTCGTTGATTTGCTTGATGATGATTGTTTTCTTTGTCGATCGATATTTCATGGTACTCACCCAAATTGACATTAGGTCTGAGGCTGGAATGAAGAAACAAATATTAATATCCTTGATGGGCGCGTTTTGCGGATTGGTGGCTTTTCTGCTTGTTCATGAATGTGAGATTCAATCGAACTATCATCGTAAAGAAATCTTCGTAATATGCGATTATCAAAAATTGTTTACGGTAGAAAAAGCCGGTGAAAAGTTAATCGTGATGGGAGACCTTAGGACTGAAAAAATGCGAAAACGACTTATGCGAAAACTTGATAATTATATCCATCAAATGGGAATAGAAACGATTGAATGGAGATGCCGTGGCCGTGACTCGCCTTGATATTCTCGCCCTGTGCATTAGAATCAAAAAGTGAGGTTTCATTTCCTGTGTTGTAACTTTGTAAAATGAGTTCATTATTGCTCACCCAGGTGGATGGTCGTGTTGCGACATTAATTCTCAATCGTCCGGAGAAGAGAAATGCATTAAGTGCAGAATTGGTGTCGGAGATGACGGCCGCAATGGTCGCTTTTAATGCAGATGAACATGTAAGGGTTATCGTAGTTCGCTCAGCCGACAAACCTTTTTGTGCTGGGGCCGATTTGTCGTATTTGGCAAAATTGCGCGATTTTTCATTGGAAGAGAACGAAGCCGATTCGCAGTCTTTACGTCGGTTGTTTGATTTGATATATTTATCGCCCAAGATTGTAATTTCACAAGTGGAAGGTCCAGCTTTGGCGGGGGGATGTGGTTTGGCGACATTGGCAGATTTGTGTTTTGCAACCCCAGAAGCCACATTTGGATATACAGAAGTAAAAATTGGATTCATTCCTGCGCTAGTGATGGTCTATTTGCGTGAGAAAATTGGCGGTGGCGTTTTGAGGGATTTGATGTTAACGGGACGGGTTTTAAAAGCCGACGAAGCATATAATTTGGGTTTGGTGCAGCGATTGGTATCGGCGGAGGCCATCGAGGCAGTTGTGAATCAAACAGCGCATGAACTTTGTGAAAATACATCGCAGCAAGCGGTAGCATCTGTAAAGGCAATGTTGCAAGCCATTCCGAGTATGTCGCGCGATGAGGCTTTGGATTATGCTGCCAAGCAAAATGCGGTGGCCCGGGGAAGTGCTGACTGTAGAAAAGGCATCGATGCGTTTTTGCAGAAACAGCCGTTGAAATGGTAATTGATTTGGAGAGATGAGAATCGTAGATACACACTGTCATTTATACAGCAAAGATTTTGATGAGGATCGCGCCGAGGTGATTGCTCGTTCTATTCGAATGGGTGTAGATCGGATATTATTGCCCAATGTAGATTTGGAAACGGTGGATGGGATGCATGATTTGATGCGAGATTATCCTGAAGTTTGTTATGGAATGATAGGTTTGCATCCCTGTGATGTGGGGGAGGACTGGGAACGTGAATTGTCAGTCTTATTGGGCTTTGCCGATACGCATACATACTGCGCGGTAGGTGAAATTGGCATTGATTTATATTGGGATAAGACTACACAAGGCATACAAGAATTGGCCTTTATTCATCAGGTGGAATTTGCCTTGTCGAAAGGTTTGCCCATCGCTATTCATTCTCGCAATGCAACGCATCGTATCATCGAAATGCTAAAGCCTTACAAAGGAAAAGGGTTGCGTGGGGTGTTTCATTGCTTCTCGGAGAGTTACGAATTGGCCGAGGAAATTATTAAGTTGGAAGGTTTCTCTTTGGGTATTGGAGGAGTGCTTACATTTAAGAATTCTGGGTTGGGTGATGTATTATCGAAAATCGACTTAGAGCATATTATTTTAGAAACCGATAGTCCTTATTTGTCGCCGATGCCCCATCGTGGCAAGAGAAATGAGCCGTCTTACACTCGACTTGTTGCGGAGAAATTGGCTGATGTGAAGGGTGTTTCTTTGTTTCAGGTGGCTGAAGTAACCACGAGGAACGCGGAAAGGTTGTTTGGGATTTGAGTCTTGGGTTTAGATAGATGATAAAAATCATTGTCTTTCATAGATGTTTGGCGTAATTTTATAGCATCGAATTAGAACGCATTGGAAAAGAAACAAACCGATACCACGAAGCTTCAGAAGCAAGTAAAATTGCTAATTTGGAGCGTTTCTGGAATTCTGGCGGTTGTGTTATTGATTACTGTATTTTTGTTTGTTGGAAAGGATATGGCGGCGGAAGATTTGGATCAGGGAAATGGGTTGAATCAAGAAATGTATCAAGATAGTATTGCGCCGGTTGACTTTCCACCATTGGATACTGCATCAGATTTGTGGACTGCCCAGGATTTGAGTTTGGTTCCCGTTGCTGAGAAAGAGCTAGTTGAATATGGTAGAGAATTGATTGCCAATACCTCCAATTATCTGGGTCCACAGGGAAGCGTTGCTCATATTACAAATGGGATGAATTGTCAAAACTGTCATTTGCAGGCAGGGAATCAACCTTATGGAATTAATTTTGGTTCATCGTGGAGTACGTATCCGAAATTCCGTCCTCATCGACCTCGTAGTGAGAGTTCTGAGGATTTATTTATGCGAGTGTCGAGTTGTTTTGAGCGTTCTTTAAATGGCACATCACCTGCAAAGGGGAGTAAAGAAATGAAAGCCATATTGGCTTATATCAGTTATTTGGGTCGCAATGTTCCCAAAGGTCAGAAAGCCAAAGGCTCCGGGATTTACGAGTTGCCTTTCTTATCAAGGGCGGCTGACCCTGTCAGAGGAAAAATGATTTATGCAAAAAAATGCGTTAGCTGTCATTTGGAAACGGGAGAAGGTCAATTGGCGGCTGATGGCAAGTCATACCAATATCCACCGCTTTGGGGTTCG
>CANHXF010000213.1 GCA_947464515.1 Flavobacteriales bacterium | reverse complement strand
CAAAACCTTATACTGTATACACTCCTTTCAGCAGAAAATGGAAGGCGAAATTGGCTATCGAACCCATCGCATTTTATCCATCCGAGACCAAGCTCGACCATTTATCGCATCAAAAAGAAACTGAAAACTTTCCCATACCAAGCTTGGCTGATTTGGGATTTATGTCGTTCGATTTTGAATACCCAGAAAAAACAGTGACGCAAACGCTGATCAAGGAATACACCGACAAGCGAAATTTCCCTGCCGTGCGCGGAACGAGCAAGTTGGGATTGCATTTCAGGTTCGGCACCATCAGCATCCGGGAAAAGTTACAAAAAGCCCTTTCACTGAATGAGACATTTGTTAACGAGCTAATCTGGAGAGATTTCTATCTACAAATCTTATGGCATTTCCCTCAAGTGGTAGGCAATGCTTTCAAACCCCAATACGATAGAATCCAATGGATAAACAACGAAGACGACTTTGAACTTTGGAAATCTGGTAATACGGGCTACCCAATAGTTGACGCTGGAATGAGGGAATTAAATACCACCGGCTTCATGCACAATCGCGTGAGAATGATTGTAGCTAGCTTTCTCACAAAACACTTACTCATCGATTGGCGTTGGGGCGAAGCCTATTTTGCCGAAAAACTCTTGGATTTTGAATTGGCGAGCAATAATGGTGGTTGGCAATGGGCTGCGGGTTGTGGTGTAGATGCTGCGCCTTACTTTAGGGTCTTCAATCCAACGCTTCAAACTGAAAAGTTCGATAAACACTACGAATACATAAAAAAATGGGTCCCAGAATTTGGAACCCATAAATATGCAAAACCCATGGTTGACCATGCATTTGCGAGAAATCGTTGTTTAGAAACGTATAAATCAGCGCTAAACGAGTAATTACTTTTTCAATTCTCCGCCACTGGCAGCCAACAAGTAACTCTTGATAAATGGCCAAATATCGCCGTCCATCACGTTGTTTACGTTGCTGGTTTCTTCGCCTGTACGGACATCTTTCACCAACTTATATGGGTGGAAAACGTAGTTGCGAATCTGTGACCCCCACTCGATTTTCATCTTTCCATCTTCGATTTCTGCACGTGCCGCATTTCGTTTGGCGATTTCCAATTCGTATAAGCGAGATTTCAGCATTTGCATGGCTCGTTCGCGGTTACCTAGCTGACTTCTATCGACCTGACAAACCACAACAATTCCTGTGGGTGTGTGGGTTAATTGCACCTTGGTTTCTACCTTGTTCACGTTTTGACCACCCGCACCACCTGATCTACTTGTGTGTAATTCAACGTCTTGCGGCCTAATTTCGATTTCGATGGTATCATCCACCAACGGATAAACATATATACTCACAAAGGAGGTATGTCGGCGAGCGTTTGAATCAAATGGAGAAATTCTCACCATACGATGCACGCCATTTTCGCCCTTTAAATATCCAAAGGCAAAATCTCCTTTAATTTCCAAGGAAACACTCTTGATTCCTGCCACATCGCCATCCTGTCGGTCTAGCTCTGTAATTGAAAATCCATTTTTCTCAGCCCACATCAAATACATGCGCATCAACATCTGAGCCCAGTCGCA
Source organism: Flavobacteriales bacterium (assembly GCA_947464515.1). Classification (GTDB taxonomy): domain Bacteria; phylum Bacteroidota; class Bacteroidia; order NS11-12g; family UBA955; genus UBA955. The sequence goes on along the minus strand of CANHXF010000213.1, from coordinate 2,416 downwards.
ACTTTCCGTTCCGCCAGCACCCGCGTTGATTTCAAGTACACATCCCAAATGATCTTCTTCGCTTTGGAGCATATTTTTAAACTCCAAGTCCTCAACCATTTGCATCAATTCGAGGTATTGAGCATGCACCTCATCGGCGGTGGCTTCTCCAATTTCTTGGAATTCAACCAACACGCCTAAATCTTCTATCACACCTATGATTTTACCAAAGGCATCGGTCCAGATTTTCTTATCCTTGATTTTCTTAAGATGTAATTCAGCTTTTTTTGAATCGTCCCAAAACTTTGGGTCTAATGTTTGTTCTTCTTCGTCGGCGATTTCCGCAAGTTTCCTATCGACGTCAAAGATACCTCCTCAAAGCCTCTGCACGGCCTTTTAAATCTTTAAATTGCTCTGTATTCACGGGGCAAAGATAGGTGCAAATCACAAGACCATTTAGATAATTATCTTATCATCAAACCCAATGTATGGCTGAATAATTCCGATTGTTAAGAAGAACGATAGGCAATCTCATGATACGTTTTGGCGTGAGGACCCAAGAATACACGAGAATAAATTCGAATCATCGCCAAACCATCGACAATAAAACTCACAGAAACACATGTCGCTAGAACCCATTGATTTTCATGAATATGACTAAAAATCAAATCTTCACCTACAAATGATGGGGTGATTGGGAACCCGCTGATTGCCAATCCGCAAATCAAAAATGACAAGGCGTACCATTTGTGCTCATAAACATGTCCTTGAAAGTGGTGTAAATGCAACGTACCCTCTTGTTTTTTCAGAAGTGAAATCACGTAATGTCCGATTAATGCGGCAACAACAACACCGCTCAAGTAAAGTACTACATGGCTGTATGTGAAATGCTCATTGAACGATACGGCGAGGGCTATAAATCCATGATTAAATGCAATCAACCACCAGGCCAATCGAACATTTTTCTTTTCTGCAAAGGCGCGCAAAACCAAAATCAATCCTACAAAGGCAAAGAAAATTGAGGTCGCTGTACTTGATGTATGTTGCATCTGATCAAAGTAATACAACAACCCCAACCCTAACAACATCAATGGAATAAAGAAATACCATACATGTCGTTCACGGATAAAAGAAAACACCCTACCACCCCGCTTTAATGGTGACCAGAACAGATGGAAATTCAATTTTTCCAAGTTGAATTCTTTGATGCTCATTACGTATAATGAATTCACAATTGACTTGGGCAACCAATTCAACTTGGAATGGGTCTGCTGCTGGAAGTTATAAAATTGCTCGCGAATCAAATAGCTGACAACAGAAGGAGAAACCAGCAATTGATAAGTCCTTAAAAAGGCGTTACCACAAAAATGGAACAGCGCCAAATCAACCCAACCCAGACTAATCTCTGTAAAAATCACCCCAATTTGGGCGATGGAGGCATAGGCAATCTGACTTTTCACAGAGGATTGAACGCGGGCAATGTTTGTGGCAATAAATGCAGTAACTACCCCCATGATTCCCATGAAAATTCTCACACTCGTTTGAAATTCTAGGAATGGATAAGTTCTCAGCATCAAAAAGACGCCCAAGTGAACACTCAAGGAACCATAGAATATCGCGGACGATGGCGTGGGGCCTTCCATCGCTCTAGGCAACCAAGAAGAGAATGGCAGCTGTGCAGATTTGGCATAAGCCGACACCAACAATAGCAAGGCAATTATTGCTCCTGTTAAATTGTGGGTCTGAATGTGCTCGTGTACCAATTCCAAATTCACCAATTTGGCAAACGTGATATTCTCATGCCACAAATGATGCATCAACCACATCGCTAAAATCAAACCGATATCGCCTATACGATAAATCGAAAAAACACGAACTGCATTTTTCACAGGCAAGTACCGCTCACGATAGAAGGAAATAAGTAAGAATGACGATATACCTAGTATTTCCCAGCCGATGAATAAGGTTTCCAAATTCCCTGAGAAAACGGCTAAGTTATATCCCAAATTGAAAAACCAAACCGTATTAAAGAACCTTTTGTAGCCCTTTTCTCTGTGTAGGTAGTACCTTGAGTACACGGTGATGAGAAAGGTTAAAAAACCTCCCACCAGCGCATATACAGCAGTTACTTTGTCGAAATAAAAATCAAGGAAAAACTCGTACCCAGTGGTTTGAAACAACATCCAATCCCTAACATTAATAGAAGGAAAACCATGCAACAACCAGTGGCCAGTAAATATCAGAAGTATTACCAGGTTGATGCCAATGAGACCAAATGTCCATCTAGACATCGTATTCTCCTTTGCCTCAGGGATAAACAAACTAACCAAGAATCCCAAGATTGGGATGCATAATAAAACGTGAATTATTATCTCCATCATGACCCTAATAACATTACAGGTAAATTCTCACTCTCTTCCATAAATAATTTCTCTAT
>CANHXF010000212.1 GCA_947464515.1 Flavobacteriales bacterium | reverse complement strand
CCATGGAAGTGAGCGACAATGGAGATATCGCCAATTGGAAAATCCCAGGCAAAATGGTTAAAGGCATGGGCGGTGCGATGGATTTAGTAGCCTCCGCGAAGAATATAATCGTAGCGATGCAGCACACAAACAAAGCCGGCGAGAGTAAACTACTGCCTCAGTGCTCCCTCCCCATCACAGGTTTGGGCTGCGTGAAAAAAGTCGTTACAGAATTGGGTGTGTTCGATGTCACCGAAAGAGGCTTCGAACTAAAGGAATTGGCACCCGGTGTTACCGTTGAAGAAGTACAAGCGAAAACCCTAGGAAGACTAGTGGTTGAGGGCGAAATCAAAACAGTAAACGTGTAAACCACGCTTCCGCTTAACTTCCTGTATTGTACTTTTTATTTTCGCTTTGAGCGAACAACTGATTTTTCTTGTAACGCTTCAAAACAAAATAGGATGCTAAGAAAATAATGGCAGTAATTATATACTCCCACATCAACACTTGTTGTTTAAATGTTTCTACCGAAATCGCCTTGGCATTGGCCGCAAGAGTGTCCATAATTTGAGAATACAAAGGTAGTGAAATCAAAGACCCATTTAAATGAAAATTTTCATCAAACCCATGTGGTAGGTGCGGAAAATGCAATGTAAATTGCGGGTATGTCAGTCAATCAGTATATTCAAGAAAACCAAGACCGCTTCCTCAATGAATTGTTTGATCTTTTGCGTATTCCAAGCATCAGTGCCGATCCAGCCTTTGCCGGTGATGTAAGAAAGTGCGCAGAAACCGTTGCCGACCACCTAAGAAAAGTTGGGGCCGACAATGTTGTCCTTGAAGAAACCGCGGGTTACCCCATTGTTTACGGTGAGAAAATCATCGACGCTTCATTGCCAACCGTTTTGGTTTACGGACATTACGATGTGCAACCCAGTGTTCCCGATGAGTTGTGGGATACGCCTCCTTTTGAGCCCACCGTGAGAGATGGTAAAATTTATGCCCGTGGCGCTTGCGACGACAAAGGACAGGTTTTTATGCATGTAAAAGCATTTGAAACCATGATGCAAACCAATTCTTTGGCTTGTAATATCAAATTCATGATCGAAGGCGAAGAAGAAGTAGGTTCCAATAACTTGGGTACTTACTGCAAAACGCACAGAGATAAATTAAAAGCCGATGTCATTTTGATTTCCGATACTGCGTTGATTGCCACAGACATTCCAAGTATCGACGTAGGATTGCGTGGTTTGAGTTATGTGGAAGTAGAAGTTACTGGCCCTAGAATCGATTTACACTCTGGTGTTTACGGGGGTGCTGTCGCAAATCCGATCAATGCCTTGTGTACGATGATTGCTAGTATGCACGATGAAAATCGTCATATCACAATCCCTGGTTTTTACGATAAAGTATTAGAGGTTTCTGCCTCAGATCGCGAAGCTATGTCGAAGATTCCTTTCGATATTGAAGAATACAAAAAACACTTAGCCGTGAACGATGTGATGGGCGAAAAAGGATTTTCAACCATCGAGCGCACAGGCATCCGCCCTACCCTTGATGTCAATGGAATTTGGGGAGGCTACATCGGCGAAGGCGCAAAAACTGTATTACCAAGCAAAGCATTTGCAAAGATTTCTATGCGCTTGGTACCCAATCAAATCAGCGATGAAATCACACAGATGTTCCAGAAACACTTTGAAAGCATTGCACCTGCTGGCGTAACCGTAAAAGTAACTCCTCACCACGGTGGAGAGCCCGTTGTTACACCCACGGATTCTATTCCATACAAAGCAGCAGCACTTGCGATGAAAGAAACCTTCGGCGTTGAACCAATCCCTACTAGAGGTGGTGGAAGTATTCCAATTGTAGCCTTGTTTGAAAAGGAATTACAAACCAAAACTGTTTTGATGGGATTTGGATTGGATTCTGATGCGATACATTCACCCAACGAGCACTACGGAATCTTCAACTATTTCAAAGGCATAGAAACCATTCCTCAATTCTTTAAGCACTTCGCAGCCCTCAATCAATAATGGCGTTGCTCCAAGGCCCGGTTTATGAAGCCTACCGCTCGGATTTACTAAAGCGGTACAAACATTTATTGCGAAGCCTTGGTAAAAATCTCGATCCGGAAAAAACCCGGATGGTTAGAGATGCGTTCGACATGGCCGCCAGAGCCCATGAAGGGACTGTGCGCAAAAGTGGCGAGCCATACATTTTCCATCCGCTTGAAGTCGCTGAGATTGCCGTTTCCGAACTAGGATTGGGCGCAACTTCTGTCGTGTGTGCCTTGCTGCACGACGTGGTTGAGGACACCGACACAACCCTGGAAGACATCGAACATCGTTTTGGAAAAGACGTTGCCAATATCATCGATGGGCTAACCAAAATCTCTACAGTTTTTGAAACGGTAGACAAGGATCAAAGCATACAAGCCGAGAATTTCAAAAAGATGTTGCTCACACTGGGCGATGACTTAAAAGTGATTCTTATCAAACTATGCGATCGTTTGCATAACATGAGAACCTTGGGGTCGGTATCAGAAAACACCAAGTTAAAAATCGCTTCTGAAACCCTATTCATTTACGCTCCCCTCGCCCACCGATTGGGTTTGAATGCGGTAAAAACGGAAATGGAAGACTTGGCTCTGAAATTCACAGACCCGGCAACCTACAGAGACATATCGTCGAAACTTGCAGAAACCAAGAACACCAGACAACGATATATCAAAGAATTCATCGACCCAATCAAAGAGGAACTCGATAAATCGGGGCTTAACATCCTAGAAATCAAAGGTAGACCGAAGAGCATTTTTAGCATTTCTCAAAAAATGGGAAAGCAGCACATCCCGTTTGAAGAAGTCTTTGATGCCTTTGCGATTCGCGTAATTGTTGACTCCCCTATCAATTTAGAAAAGGCAGATTGCTGGAAAATATTTAGCATCATTACGGACAAATACCGTTCTCATACGAACCGACTTCGCGACTGGCTGAGTCATCCCAAAAGCAATGGCTATAGCGCGCTTCACACAACCGTATTGGGGCCAAAAGGTCGTTGGGTTGAAGTGCAGATTCGGTCCAAGCGCATGGACGATATCGCTGAACGTGGTCTTGCCGCTCACTGGAAATACAAAGCTGGGAGCAAGAGTAAACTGCCCACCCCTCAGGATGTCGCTTTCGAAAATTGGTTAGACACCGTCAAAGAGACCTTATCCAATAGTGATTTAAGTGCATTGGATTTGGTTAGCGAATTCAGAACCAGCTTACTAGGCGAAGAGATCTACATTTTCACACCCAAAGGCGATGTGAAGTCGTTACCTACAGGAGCAACTGCCTTAGATTTTGCCTTTGCGATTCACACGGAGATAGGAATTCGAACCCTGGGAGCAAAGGTCAATAACAAATTGGTCGCACTTCAGACAGTATTGAAGAACGGTGACATAATCGAAATCTTAACGACGAGTAAAATCCGTATTCAAAGCGATTGGCTGGATATTGTAAAAACCGCCAGAGCCAAATCGAAAATCAGGGAGGCACTAAAAGCTGAAAGAACGCAAAGAGCCAAACAAGGGAAATTGCTGCTCGAACGATTATTTAGAAAGCACCAACTTGACCTTACCGACAGCAATATCAAGAAACTCATGCACCATTTCAAGTTCACGGTCAGTGCCGAATTCTTTCATAGTGTTGCAGATGGTCAGATACGATTAAATAAGGATTTACTAATACAAATCATCAAGAAAAAACAGATTGAGGCGACAATAGAACCCACGGAAAACATTGTAACTACTACCACCAAGAAAAAAGGTAAGACCAAATCTGAACAGATTGTTATTGGTGACGATTACGAATCCTCCTATAACCTCGCACAATGCTGTCATCCTGTACCCGGAGATTCAATTTTTGGCTTCATCACCGTGGGCGAAGGCGTCATGATTCACAGAACAACTTGTCCCAATGCCACGAGGTTAATGTCGCAATACGGCTATCGCATTATTCCCGCTGATTGGCGTGGTGATGGTTAT
>CANHXF010000211.1 GCA_947464515.1 Flavobacteriales bacterium | reverse complement strand
GGCCTCATTCTCTTTCGATGTGCGTCCTTTGGGTGTAAACTTATTCACGGGATCGCCGGGCCATCCGCCAGGGAAATCAAATCGAACATACGCATCGGATTTTTCCGTTTTTCCCGTCATCAAAATTTCAGTACCATAATAAATACAGGGCAATCCTCTGGTGGTTAGCAATAAAGTGATGCCTCTCTTCCATGCGTCGATGTCTTCGTTGGCGATCGAATAGAATCGAGAAATATCGTGGTTATCCAAGAAAGTACAATTCTTATAAGGGTCTTGGTACAAGAAATCTTCGCTCTGTGTGATGTACACGCGGTTTAGCCCTTCCGTCCATCCAAATGGCTTAGAACACGCTTCTTGAAAGGCCCAGCACATCGAAAAATCGGTAACGCCGGGGAGTTTGTTCTTTTCAAATCCTTTGATGTTGTTCTTGACGAAGGTGGCTTGGGTGGTGGTGTGGTTGACCCAGGTTTCGCCAAAAATGGTGAGGTAGGGGTATTCCGATAGCAGCACATCCATCAAATGATTCATGTAGTTTTGGTCGGGGTAAGGATAGGTGTCGATGCGATAGCCCGAAAGATTGGCCACTTCGATCCACCATAGATACAACTGATCTAAATAGGTGGCGATGTGCGGGTTTTTCTGATTGTAATCTGGCATCGTAGGAACAAACCAGCCATCAACGTTTAGTGCGCGTTCTGAGGGAGCGGCATGCGGATCAGCCACGGTAGGAGCGCGGAAATTGGTCTGAACGTAGGTGTCTTTGTAGTTGAACCAGCCGGTATCGAAGTATTGGTTCATCCAATGTTTATCGCCCACATGGTTAGGGATAATGTCCATAACCATTTTGAGTCCTTTGCGTTTCATTTCGCTGCAGAGCTCGATGTATTCTTTATTGCTGCCAAATCGCGGATCGATTTCGTAATTGTCTGTGATGGCGTATCCGTGGAAACTCTCTTCGGGTTGATCGTTCGTCTGAACGGGGTTTAGCCACAACGCAGTAACGCCCAGGTCTTTGAGGTAATCCAATTTTGATTTCACGCCTGCGAGATCGCCGCCATGCCTCGACTTCAATCCGCCACGATCCACTTTTACGCGGTATTGCATGTTCTCATTGTCATTGTCGTTCTCGCCATTGCAAAACCGATCGGGGAAAATGAGGTAGGTGACATCGTTCGGGGTAAGGCCTGCGGCTTGTTGCTCCTTGATGCGTTTGGCTTTGAGTTCGTAGTTGAGGGAATAGCTGCTGAGGGCTTTGCTGCGTTTTTCTTTGGGTTCGATGTTAAATGTGAGAATCCCAGCGGCGGTGTTGGGTTGGATATTTAGATGGATATAGCAAACGTCGTTGTTGGCGCTTGGCTTCACGGTATCCATGAAAACTCCGGGGTATGGGGCGAGAGAAATTTTGAACTGTTGTATGTTCTCTGCGTGTAAAATGATTTCTAGGTTGGGGTTTTGAAAACCGACATACCAATGGGGAGGGGCTATGTGGTATACGTTTTTTCGGGGTGGAATTACGCGATTATTGGCCGATAGGTTCGGGAAAATAATGGTTAGTAATGCGGTAAAAAATAAGGCTTTAAACGATTTTGACATCTGTATACAAAGAAAGTGCAAATTTTTTAGAAAAAGGTTATTGTCACTTTGACACTTTTTTATTTATCTTTACGGCGGAAATATAAAATTAACATAAAGATGAAAAAAATTTACTCTCTCATTGCCTTGGTTGCACTATCGAGTGCGGCCATTGCGCAGACTGTGAAGGTTACCTTTAGGGTAAACATGCAGAATGTAGCGGTAGGTCCAAAAGGAATTCGCATTGCGGGTGACTTGCAGGCCGATGCTGGAATTGGTAGTAACTGGACGCCTGGTGCAACAGGTAACACATTGACTGCCACTGGTTCGGGTTATGTGTATTCAATTCAATTGACGTTGAAGGCGAGCACTAGCTATGAATACAAGTACATTAATGGTGACGCTTGGGGTATGCCTGATGAGTCGACGAACCGTAAATTGACAACGGGAACTACGGATCAGGTTTTGAACGTTTATTGCTTCAATGATGTGACTGGTGACTGTGCTGCTCCAAAGACAGGAACGCAGCGTGTAGTTTTCCAAGTGGAAATGAAAAACGAAGATGTTTCTCCTGATGGTGTTCGCGTTGCGGGTAACTACCAAAAAGCGGCTGGAATGGCTGGTGATTGGAACCCAGGAAACGACACTGCGAAATGTACTCAAGTGGGAACGGTTTACACTTTGGTGAAATTTGTTCCTGATGGAAGTTACAGTTTCAAGTACGTAAATGGTAAGTCTGGTTGGGAGTCTGTGGCTAACGACAGATCATTTACTGTATCTGGTGCGGGTGTTGTAAACCCTTTGAATTGTTTTAGCAAAACTGATACTTGTGCTACAGTTCCTAAGTACAAGCGTGATGTTACCTTCATGGTAGTAGATGGTAACTATCAGAATTCTTTCAAATTATCGAATGTTAAATTCAAAGGTAATTTCTCTAGCTGGTCTGATTTCGTAGCCAATGACAGTGGTGTTCGTGGCGATGTAAAAGCGGATGATGGTATTTGGACAGCAAAGTATCCTCAGGTTAAGACTGGTTCTTACGAGTGGGGTGCTACAGCGGGTGCTGCTGGGAACTGGATCATCAAAGGCCCTAACCGTACTTTTAATTTGAACTATACCAATGGTGCAATTACAGGTGATACCGTTTACACAATCCCTAAGTTGGGTGCGTTGTTGAACGTAACTTTCTCTGTAGATATGTCTGATACGATTGTCTCTGCTGATGGTGTTTGGGTTGCGGGTAATTTCCAGCCTTACATGGATACAGCTCAAACTGAGTGGAAGTTTAACAAAATCAAGTTGAAAGATATGGGCAATGGCATTTGGTCAGTGACTCTTAAAATCTGGGCTCAGAAATATCAGTTCCGTTTTGCCAATGGTTTGTCAACTGGCGACGATAGCTACAGCGAAAAGAACTTGAAGGCTGCTTGTGGTGAGTTGAATGGTTACAACAAGTATGACCGTGTGTTTGATATCGCAACTGCTACTGCTGATGTGAAATTGCCAACTTACAAGTGGAATTCTTGTTCTGCATTGTCTAACCGTAACGTAATTGAAAACGCTGAAGTGAGCATCGCTCCAAACCCAGCTGAAGGTCAGTTCGTAGTTCGTTTGGAAAGCAGCAAAATCTCTCAAATCATTGTGAGTGGAATCGATGGTCGTGTTGTGCGTTCAATGAACAGCAACGCAAATGTTGAGACTGTGAACGTGAATGGCTTGATGGGTGTATATTTTGTAAATATCACCGACCAATTGGGAAGAACTACTACCCAGAAGGTTGTATTGAAGTAATATTAATAATTGTCGTTTTGTTTGATAGAGAGGGCGGCCGCAGGCCGCCCTCTCTATTTTACGACGAAATTGAACATCTCTTTGCCCGCCAAAAATCCCTTCAATTGGTCGCCACTTTTTACAGCGCCCACCCCGGCAGGAGTTCCAGTGAAGATGTAATCTCCAATTCTCAAACTGAAGTATTCTGAAACGTGTGCGATGATCTCGTCCACGTTGTGTATCATTTGATTGGTATTGCCACTTTGAACTACCATCCCATTTTTTTCTAGTGAAAATGCTGCGGCATATATGCCCTCAGAACCCTCATTTGTCAATTCGCTCAAAGGAATAAACGCACTGATTGCCGCCGAATGATCAAATCCTTTGGCTTTTTCCCAGGGCAAACCTTTGGATTTCAATTGACTTTGTACATCCCTTGCTGTAAAGTCGATGCCCAACGCCACTTCATCGTAATAATCCTTCGCAAAACCCAAGGGTATATGTCGTCCGGGCTTCTTGATTTTCACCACCACTTCCACTTCATGGTGGACATCGTCCGAAAAATCAGGGATAAAAAAGGGGTTGTTATTCCTTAACAGCGCTGTATCGGGTTTGATGAAAATTACGGGTTCCTCGGGGGTCTCGTTGTTGAGTTCCTTGATGTGTTCCG
>CANHXF010000210.1 GCA_947464515.1 Flavobacteriales bacterium | reverse complement strand
GAACGAGGCAACTATTTGTGCTAAGTTGCATTATCTGTTTATATGCGCCAAGTGCAACTTCACGAAATCATCGCCTGCCAATCCCAAAAATCGGATGTTGTAGGGGATGTATTTCAGCGATTACATCCTTCCTTGGTGAGCTTGAGTTACCGCTATTTGGGTAATTCTGAAGATGCCCAAGACGTGGTGATGGTGTCGTGGATGAAGGTACTTGAGCGATTGTCGACTTTTCAATATCAACACCCATTGAGCTTTTACGCATGGATCAAGAAAATCTGTGTCAATGAATGCCTCGGGATTCTGCGTATGCGAAACAATTTCAATTTGCAATCGCTACAAGATCTGTCTGAAGAGGAGGAGCCTTGGTCTGAGGATTTTTCTCATATCGATGCGATCACTTTGTTGCGATGGGTGTCGGATCTACCGGAGGGCTATCGCACTGTATTCAATTTGTTCGCGGTGGAAGGGTTTTCACATGCCGAGATTGCCCAAATGCTTGAAATTTCTGAGTCTACCAGTAAATCGCAATATCGCAAGGCGAGGCTAAGGTTGGTGAAAGTACTTGACGCACAAAATAATCGTTCAAAATCCTATGAGAAATAAGCAAGAATTCGCACATTTGGAGGCGCTTGAGCAGTATCCTGAAGGTTTTCAAGACAACGTGAAAACGCAGCGGAAGTTGGTGCAAAATGCAGTAGGGCGATTTCAGTTGTCCAGCAAAAATTCAAACACTTATCGGTCTGTATTGCTGGGACTTTTCCTCAAAAAAAGGGTCGCAGCCATCCTCATATTGTTGGTATCGGTGAGTAGTGTTTATTGGTGGGCTCTGCAGCAACGAAAGCATCAATCGCCGAGCATTTCGGCCAGTGAAAATGTTCAAAAAAAGACGTTGAAGCCCGTGATGCAAAGCCGCGTAGCGCAATTGCAAAAGTTGAGAGACCTGCCAAAAGGCATCCGCCATCATTCCAAGGCCAAGCATGTTCGGCAAATACCGCAAGAATTACCCGCAGCGGAGGGGTTTCTGAATGCCAACTTGGATACCCAAACAACCCAAGGGCCTCTGATGAGTGAATCCATTGCTGTGTCAAAGCCGCCATTGTTTGAGAAAAAGCAGCGCTTCAAGCAATTTGAATTTCAGCCTAAGAAACCGTCTGTACAGGCAAAAAAATCACCCCCAAACATTGAATTTTTCGTGTTTCGCGATGGTCAGTTTAAAATCGTAGCCAGTCCAAATCAACAACAATTTATTCAATATATAAAACCCCAGTAAAACATGAAATTAAAACACATATTTCTCGTGGTTGCGACCTGTGCATTGGCCAGTGTTGCTTCGGCTCAAAAGTTTGAAATGAAATCACTGAAAGCCGCAGCGAGCTGGGGGATTGGTGGAATGGATCGTGTAAAATTCGAATCACATTCTTTCGATAATATTCTAAGATATGATTCGTTCATTCCTGTTTTGAAGCAGTTTATGTCGGATGTTGAATCGGGTGGGATTGTGATCGATTCACTGTCGTCACCGGTAAAAATTCACTATATGATTTTTCCAAATGATCAGCGAAAACTCACCGTTGAAAATCCGGAATTTCTGGCGGCTGGCTTTGACCTTCAAGAGGAATTAGATAAAAATAGAGATAGTTTGCCCAATAATGTTATTTATCTGTACGATGATCGATACAAGATGAAATTGTCGATCTATTTGGAGCAGCCTGGCCATGCATACAAATTACAAAAGATGGTTGAACGCTGGGATTTGAGTGCACAAACTTTGGAGACTGATATTGTAGGTGATTTAGATTCGATTAGACCACCACTTTCTGCTTCAAGTTCTATTTTTAATTTTGATTATCGTGTTTTTAAGAAACTAATGAGAAATACCTATCTACAAACTTCCAAGGGCCAATTTTTCACAAAGCCGCGAGTGTTGCAGTATGCATTTGAGTATAATTCGGTCATTAAAAATGACGACACACTGTCGGTTAGTAGTTTGGCTATAACATCAAGTGACCGGGGTTTGTCGGATTTGTATTCATCCGTGGGTTTTTTGGGTAACAATGTGTGTACGCAAATCGGCTGTAGGATTCCACTTTCGGTCAAGTATAAAATGGATTTGCCAGTGAGAGTATTTTATTTCAATTTGGGTAGTACACTGTATTCTGTTTCGGGTGAAAATAATTCTGCGATGAAAAAGACTCAGTTGGAAATAAAAGGATTTTATGAGGGATTGTTGGGCTTTAGGACTATGAATACTTCGCCCGATTTAAAAGCTGTGAAGGATTATAGAGTCAAGGGCATTGAGTTGGGTGGATTTCTTTCCGATAGAGATGGCGCGTTGTTGCCACATGCCGGCCTGGTATTGAAATCATACAAACAATTGGGAAATGTGCGATTCACCTCAGGTATTTATACAGGGAAAACAACCATTGGTTCTCCTCGCTCAATACAATCTGCATTACTGTTCACAATAGAAGTGTTTGATTTGTTTTGAGTGGGTCTATCTACTTCAAGGATTATGACAGCCATATTTTAAATCATTAATTGTTTGATTTAAAAGCGATTCATTGTAAATTGCAATGACAATATTGGAAATGTTTTATGCAACTATTGAAATATTTAACGTCTTAATCGTATGATCAAACAACTACGCACTATTTTGATTTTGATTTTCGTGTTGTGTGTACAGCAAGGGTATTCACAACAAGGGATTTATACCGTTGGTGGGTGGATTGAAGTTACACCTTTGGGAAATGCAAAATATCAGGTTGATTGCCAATTGCTAACGACGGTGTCGGGTGCATTGTCAAGTGCAAAGAATCACCAACAAAGGGTGATGCTTGACACTGGCGTTGAATTACGCATTTATGATTCTGCCCAGAACTATGTTAATATCACCTCAAAATTGTTAGATGGCTGTTTTTATACCCAAAAAGATACCGCAAACAAGTTGATGACGACATGGCAAGCGGTTTGGAACGTTCATTATAAAAATACCTTTAGATGTACTGTTGATTTGAATTCAAATTATATTAAGTCGAAAATAAATGTAAATTCCTCATTTTTAGAGTTTTATTGTAATTACACTGGATTTGTTTTGGCTAATTATTCAATGGTGAAAACATTTGGTATGCAATGGAATTATGGAAACCCCATTTCGCGGACCAAGGTCTATTTGAAAGAGCTTCCAACTAACGAGAAAAGCCTAGTGTTTTCCCATGTTGGATTTACGAAATTGCTTGACTACAACTTGAATACTTATAGGGCTGTGAATTATATGAATCATGGTGCCTATGGCAAATACGGCGATTCTGTGGTGATGGAATTGGTAAAACCCGAAGAAATCCTAGGGAAAACCAATGCCTACGAAAAGGGGTATTCAGCTGCCGCCCCTTTCTATGCATACTGTTTGGATAGTTCAAATACCTGTACCCCCAAACCCAATGCTACCCCGCCACAAGGTTTTTATTTCAACCCCGCCAATGGAGATTTTGTATTCACGTCAGCACGTGAAAGACAATTGGGTCGGTATGCGATGAAAGCCCATCATTATAGAAAAAATGCATCTGGACAGTGGCGGTATTTGGGATATGCCGAGTTGCATCATGCAATGCACACTGCTCATGATGTTATGTACATGGACAAATCAGATCTAACCTTATTTCCCACATTCGTGATGCCAGCATCCATCGATTTATGCGAGGGAGATGAATCCACCACAAGCATCAAAACCCAAGTAACTCAACTGCTGAATAAATACACCGCCTCCGTGGATGGCAACTTTCCAGATGCTTCAGTAACTACAGACTACAGTACCGGCAATTCAACGCCAACCTTTAAGATCAAAGTGGTTGCTCGTTCGGGTGATTATTCTCCAACTCCAGGCATAGTTACTTTGCGTGTGCATGCCGATTCCAATTGGGCCCGCGGCGAAGCAGCTCGCTCTGTGCCAGTTTATGTTCACAAGCCCATCATTCCCGTGATTGCCGTTGCGGCCAATGGTTGTAACAACCTCAAAGGCATACTCAAGTCCGTGAATACCGACGTGCCTGTAAAAGTTACAT
>CANHXF010000209.1 GCA_947464515.1 Flavobacteriales bacterium | reverse complement strand
TCGTTCGGAATTTGAAATTAATTCAATCTATTTTGATTGGCCTCAAAGTTAGGAGCTCATGTAACTCATGAACAATCATTATTCGGCGGCCTGATAATCACTTTTTCAGCAACACCACAACATCGTTGCAAGTATCGGCATCGTCTTGCCCTGCTTCAAAGACGATTTTATAGTTCTTCAACGCCATTAATTGGTCGCGCCGAATTTGTCCATCCCTGCGACCGTGAAAATTATCCCACAGCACCACCGTCCCCGATGGAAACCAATCGTTTGCGCCTGAATCTTTGGTATCGAGCGACCACAACGACAATGTCCGCGAGGCTTTGGGCCAATCCGACACCGCCTTTGCCTCCACCCACTCGCCATTCTTTCCCAAAGGATGCAATTGCTCACCGGCCAACCAAGGATCGTAATTCTCCGCAACATTGATCGCCGGAATCTGATGGGCCAACACATTGTCCTTGTATTTTGATGTCGAAATCCATTGCATCGCATCGGAAACAGGTTTTCCCGCCGACCTCGCTAAAAATCCCTCTTGATGTCCCAATTTGGCATTCCAAGGATAGGGCATTCCAGCACCCGGAAACGACAGAAAAAACATCCCCAGCACGATGGCAGATTTCAGCACCCGATTGAGCGCTTTGATTTCTATGCGCATGATTTTATCCAAGGCCAACATCGCTAGCAAAGCGGCCACCGGAGACACCACAACAAATACGCGAAGCAATCCGTGAGAACCCATGGCGCCCTTCCACCATAAAATACTATGGGCGACGAAGAAAAAACCGAACAGCGGACACCACAGCCACAACGCCATTTGGCTATTGGATGCAGGCATTTTTTTCTGCAATCGCTTTCCGATGTATCCCAAAATCATCACCACCGAAACCAGACAAAGAACCGTTACGATAATTCCAGTAATTTCTTTTTGATGATTTAAGTAGTACCAAAAATTGCCATGTCCGGCATCAAACCCTTGAACCAACTCCTGCTGAACGTAAGGATTGTGAATGATCAACCAATTCCACTCTCCGCTAACGATTGCCCCCATCAAACCATAAATCAAAACACCAATGACAGTAAGCGGCATATATTTCCATCGATTCCGCAAGGCCAAAAAGAGCATCACCGCTGCCAGCAAAACGAAACCTTCGCTTCTTACCATAGGCAAAAACGACGCAAGCACTGTTGCGGCCGTCCATCTGTTACTGGCAAACAAATAGCATATCAAAGCCAACACCATGGCGTTACTCGGCTCTGTTAGGGCAGAATGGACATTGGCCAAAACGATGGGCTGCCAAGCAAAAAGGAATATAGTAAGCCAAGGATTTTTCAACCCCACCCGCCTTGCGGTGAGATAGACCAACCACGCCGCGCCCAAAATACACAGATGATTAAAAAACAAAACGCCAGAGATCCCAAACCACGCAAAAGGCATCGCAAAAAACGTAAAAAAGGGCTTGCCCCACTGGTCCAGCAGCAGTTCAGGATGATGCGGTGCCCAACGAGCATACAAATAATGATTCCACGAATCCTGTCCGCCCGAAGGTTCTAAGGCCGAAAAGCCGACAACCAAATTCACCAAGGCAACCACAAACAACGCCATCAAAGCAGCGCTACTATTCTGGTTCCAAGCAAATTTTAATTTCATGGCAGCGGAGCGAAGTTAAATAAAAAAGGAACTGAAAAATCAGTCCCTTTTCTATAAACAATCACAGAACATCTAAGGCAAGGCCAAAGTTCCTATGGAAAAATATTAATAAGTGCTGTGTACCAACATCATATCGTGAATGCGCTTCTCTGCATGCAAAATCGCTGCTTGCTGATTGTTCACATTTTCACGCTCAGATTTCTTGTAAATTTCCAAGATGGTATTGTAAATATTCTCCGTTTGAGACATTGCATTTTCACGCACATATCCGTTGTATTCAGAATAAACATTGATCAATCCACCCGCGTTGATCACGAAATCAGGGGCATAAATGATACCTTTCGATTTCAATAAATCACCGTGGATTTTTTCGTCTTCCAATTGATTGTTGGCAGCACCTGCAACGATCTGACACTTCAATTTTGGCAAAGTAACATCGTTGATGATTCCACCCAAAGCGCAAGGAGCGAAAATATCGACATCCAAGCCAATCATTTCCTCACCGCTTACGATGGTTGCGCCGAACTGACTTGCCGCTGCTTGCAACGCTGAATCATTGATATCAGCTACATACAACTTCACGCCTTCTTTGTGCAAATACTCCAACAAATGCATTCCCACTTTTCCGATACCCATTACGGCAGCAGATTTACCCGACAAGCTATCGTTACCCCAAGCCTGTTTGGCCGATGCTTTGATACCCATGTAAGTACCATAAGCAGTTACTGGAGAAGGATCTCCACCACCACCCATGCTCTCTGGCAAACCCACTACGTGGTCGGTCTCCATATTCACATACTCCATGTCGCGTGTGGTTGTCCCCACATCTTCGGCAGTGATATATTTTCCACTTAAGTTCTCAACGAAACGGCCAAATTTGCGCATCAACGCTTCAGACTTCATCGAATTGGCATCGCCAATGATAACAGCCTTAGCACCGCCCAAATTTAAACCAGCTACAGAGGCCTTGTAAGTCATACCGCGCGATAAACGCATGGCATCTCTGATGGCATCTTTCTCGTTGGCATAATGCCAAAAACGAGTACCACCCAGACCAGGGCCTAATACAGTGTTGTGAATGGCAATAATTGCCTTAAGTCCAGTTGCGTGATCTTGACAAAAAACGATTTGCTCGTGATTTGTTGATTCTAAGCCGGCAAATAAATCAAATGATGTTGCGGGCATATTCTGAGTTTGAACGTCAGCCATGATTATGGTGCAAAGATACGGAGAATTGAGATATAAAAATTGATTTCAGAAGTGTTAAATCGACACTTCGACTTGTACAGGTATCGGCCTTGGGGCATATTTGGCCGCTGCAATGGCGATCGCGCGAATATGGTCGGGGGTTGTGCCGCAGCATCCACCCACAATATTCACCCAACCCTCTTTACACCAGTCTTCTAAAACTGCCGCCATCCCTTCCGGTGTATCGTCGTATTCGCCAAATTCATTCGGCAAACCTGCATTCGGATAACAACTGATCGGAACCCAAGCCACACGGGCCATTTCTTCGATGAAAGGACGCATTTGCGGCGCTCCCAAAGCACAATTCAAACCTACGCTCATCAAATTGCCATGAGAAATCGACACCCAAAATGCTTCAGCCGTTTGACCGCTCAACGTACGACCTGAATTATCGGTAATCGTTCCGCTCACCATCACGGGAATATCCAAGCCACGCTCTTCCTTCACCGTATTGATAGCAAACAAAGCCGCTTTACAATTCAAGGTATCAAAAACCGTTTCAACCAGTAACAAATGGACACCAGCATCAATCAATGCGATGACTTGTTCGGTGTAGCAGGCCACTAAATCATCAAAGGAAACCGCACGATAGCCAGGATTGTTGACATCAGGCGATAGGCTAGCCGTTTTATTGGTTGGTCCGATAGCTCCAGCCACAAAGCGAGGCTTTTCGGGATTCATTGCCGTGTATTCCGCCGCCGCTTCCAAAGCCAATTTCACCGCTGCCGTATTGAGTTCCTTCACCAAATCCACCATGTGGTAATCGAGCATCGAAATCGAATTGGCATTGAACGTATTGGTCTCTAAAATATCGGCTCCGGCCGACAAGAATTCCTTGTGAATATCGGAAATAATTTGCGGTTGAGTGAGCACCAACAAATCGTTATTGCCCTGCAATGGATGCGCAAAATTGGCAAATCTTGTCCCTCTGTAATCCTCTTCCGATAACTTATGCTTCTGAATCATGGTGCCCATAGCCCCATCGATGATAAGAATTCGTTCCTTTAGTAAATCTTGTATTTTCATTGAGAAATTTGGTAAATCGATTGATTAAAAATGCGTAAAGCTAAATCGAGAGCGGTATGCGCATCCATTTCGTTTTTTGAATTGATGCATGCATCTATGTTGAATGGCAATTTCGCTTTGGCCGCCAACATCAATGGCGATGGCTTAGACGATACTTTG
>CANHXF010000208.1 GCA_947464515.1 Flavobacteriales bacterium | reverse complement strand
GTAGTGGCCCTGATTTCGTGAGATTTACCGGTTGACAACCATAACAATTCGATTTTCTGTCCCGTTTCCGGCTTCAGCGCGGTGTTGCCTTCTTCATAGGAAGCCGCCCCATGGTGAACGCCACGGGTGTAAAGTTCGTTTACACTGGGGGCTCGCCAAAGTTGACTTAAATGCAATTGCCATTGTTGCGTACCCATTTCCTTAATCAACGAATAGGCCGCTGACGGACCAAAATTGCGCTGCCACGTTTCTGTTGTTTGTCCGTTCGATTTGGGGAAGACGTTCCGAATTAAATAATCGCTCCTCAATACCAGGCTGTGTTTGGCGCGTGCGTTGCTATTGTTGCTGAAATGCCAGTGGAAATTAGGCTGCCATTGCTGGTAATCGGGGAGGAAGTAGTAACCGGAATAGCGCTGCCATTGGCTGGTGTTCTGGAATACCCATTTCGATTGCCATTGCGCGCCTTTCCGAATCCTTGAGAAACCGGTGTACTGATTGATGGTGCCTTGCCACAAGCTCAACTGAGCAAATGATTTTGCACTGCTTCGGTGGGGGTCGAATTCCCATCGCTGGTTCATTTGCACTGCGAATTTGTGGTGAATCAAGTATTTGCCCAAGACCTCATTTTGGTTGTTGTAACTGGCTTGAAAATGCCCCGCTTGCTGCATCGGCTTGTTGATGCGGTAGTTAAATGGCGCGTCTTGAAGCGGCTCGGTTCTTTGCATCGCCAACAAAAGGTCGTTGACATTGCCGATGTGACTCTCAGAGAAAATGCCCCCGCGGAAGAAGTAGGCTTTGGCGTGGAATTCTCTGGTTGATACGGCTTTGATTCCCCAATATCCTTTTTGGCTGTTCCACAGGTTGCCGTACGATGCGCTGGCTTCTCGCGTGGCGGTATTGTTGAGTGTATGGGTTGGCGTGCTGTAATTGCCCGTCATTTTCCCGGAATACAACCAATAGTGTCCTTTGCCGTAGGGGTGACGTGATAACGAAGCGTTTTTTCTTTGTTGACCGGGCAGTTGTTTTTCTCGGCCTTGGATGTACCGACCCGCAACCTGAATTCCACCCCCATTGGTTTGGGTTGATATCAATTGGGTATAATCGCGGTTAAACTGGTGGAAATCGTAGTGATTGATCAAGTTGATGGCGTTGCCCCAGGCGTCGGCGGCAATGGCCAATGCTTCGGTTCCCCTGAGTAGTTGCACTGTTTGTGCTCCCCATAAATCGATTTCAGGCGCATGGTCTAAGCCCCAGGTTTGTCCCTCCATTCTGAAGCCATTGTTCAATATCGGCAATCGTTGTCCAAACATGCCTTGAACCACCGGTTTGCCGATGCCCATACCCGTTGATAGGGTTTGAGCCATTGGGAGTGGTTCTAGGGATCGGGCCAAATTTTGCAGGGGCATGGCCTGGAGTTGCGCACTGTGAAGGGCATCGCCTTGGGTGTTGGCGCGGGCCCGTATCTGAACCGAGGTAAGGGTTTCCGGGGAAAACAGGTCGCCGGATAAGTCTTCTTTCCGGGGAACGACAAAACTGCTGTCTCCGTCGCCGTTCAATATCACAAAATAGCAGTCGCCAGAAGCGATTTCCTCGGGCGATTTCCTCAACAATATCAAATGGTGGTGTTTTCCTTGGTAGTTGATTTCTACATCAGTGGTGGTGGAGCAAAGGCCTTTCAAGGTGGCAAAACCGTTGGCATCGGCGTGGGTGATGGAGTGGCTTAATTCTACGAAAACTTCGGCACCTTCAGCCGGTTTGCGGTCGATGGCAATGGCGCTATCCTCTTTGTTTATGGAGGGTATCGACGTTTCAGTGAGGATTCGCAGACGCAAAAAATAGGGACAGTCCTTTCTCTGGGCGATGCTATCGCCAAAGCAAAGGAGTGCTATGATGGAAATGAAAATCCGTTGAAACATGCAGTTTGGTTTAAGTACTTCGTAGAATCGAGGCAATTAAACACAGGGAGGTGCTTTGTTTTTGAGTTGGTCAGCGGAAATAAAAATCACCAAAGGCGCTATGGCTGGTGGATTGATTTGACAAAATTGTACGGGTTGGGCAAGAGGGTGGTGAAACGTTACGTCCGCTACCACTTTGGTAATATCGCAAACTGCGCAATCTTCCGAAATGTGGGATTGTGCATCGCAATCGTGTGAATGAAAGTGTACAACGCCGTGCTCGTGAGAAGGGAGATCGGCCCAGTTAAAATCGAAGTGTTTGTGTTGATTGTTTCCTTGGAAAATAAGGAAAAGAAGTATACAGAAGCGAGCGATATGGGTGCGACACCCTTGCATCGAAATGGCTTAGGCCAACTGCTGGAGCTGGTTTGTCATAACACGCAACTCATCACGGTTGAGTGCATTGTCCGACTTTACGCAAAGAGCCAAGAAATATGCGAAATTCTCTTCTGGAGTTTCGATTTCTTCTGCCAATTCAGTGTCGAACGCTTCATTTGATTCCAAATGCTGCCAGGCTAAACGCAATGCGCGCGTCACCAAAGGATCATTTTCCTGAAGTGCATGTTCGCGAGCTGCTTGCAACTGAGGAATAAGGGTCTCGGCGGAAATACCGTTTTTCTCTACACTTTCGATAGCGCTGTTGAGGATGTCGTTGGCTTCTTTGGTACGCATAATTGTATAAAGTGCAAAGATAACGAATTTTTGGATTATTTTGGAGAGAACCGTGTGGCCAAAAATACGCCGCCCATGATTAGGGTCATCGTAGCGACTTTTGTAACAGTGAGCGTATCGGCTCCAAGCAATACGGCAATGATACTAGCCATAACCGGCTGCAAGTAAATGTAGAGTCCTGCTAGCGAGGGCCCCGCTTTTTTTACCGCATAGGAATTGAGTAGGTAGACCAAGAAACTCGTGAAGAATAATACATAAACGACTTTGGCGGTGACGTTGGGTGTGAAAGCATGGAAATCGGTGTGCATTAATGCCATTCCGCCGATGGGCAGCATATATAATGTACCGAAAGTGAAAGTGATCTTATTGATGGTGATGGGTTTATACAAATGGGCGATGCGTTTTACTCGGACCAAATAGATGGCGTAGAAAAGCGCGTTGACAGCCACATAGAGATCGCCCGTTAATGTTTCCTTGTTGAAAACTGCGCCTTTGCCAATCATCAACCATAAACTGCCGGCCGCGGCAATAATAGTTCCTACGATGAACCAAGGTTTGGGGTAGGCTTTGACACGGATGTGGTCGAATATGCCCACAAATAGCGGGGTGACGAGCATCAATATGGCTCCGTTAATGGGGTGGGTGAGTGCCAAGCCGTGAAAGAAGAGGTACATGTTGGCGCTGGTGCCAAAGAATCCGCAGATCGCCAGTTCCTTGCCGTGGGCTTTCCAGTCGATTTTTTCTGAGGTTTGGGTCAGGGCGACAAGGTAAAATAGGATTGTTGCGGTGATTACGCGAAGCATGACGAAGGCTTCAGGCCGCAAATAATTGGGCATGATTTGACCGGCCCAGGAAAATAGGATGGCGTAGAGCAGGCTGACGAAAAACAGGGCGATGTGAACGCGCATTAGGACCAGCCTTTGGATTTTTTGATGTTTTCGTAGGCTTGTTGGACCTTAATAAATTTGGATTCAGCGGCTTTTTTTTCTGCATCGTCGAGTCCGCCCAATCGGTCGGGGTGAAAGCGCATCACCATTTTGCGATAGGCTTTTTTGGCTTCTTCTTCGGTGGCTGAGGTGCTGATCTCTAAAATCTGAAAATCGCTATCGGGGGAGGAAACAAACATCGCCCGAATGGAAAGATAGTCGGGGGTGCTGATTCCAAGTTGCGTCGCGATTTGTTGCAGTAGGTTGATTTCGGGGGCTGAGATATCGCCATCGGCGCGGGAAATTCTAAAAAGTACGTGAAGCAATTCTAATCTAGGGGAGTAGCCCATTCGGTTGCGCAGGTTTCGGCAGACTTCGGCAAGGTTGTGCGATTGTTTGAGGTAATCGCGAAGTCGGAGCAGCAGCATTCGGGCTTCGTCTTCTCCGTAGGTGCGGATGAGCATCGACTTAACCATATCGAGTTCGCTTCTAAGGACCGACCCATCGGCGTTCATCGTGGCGGCAATCAGGAT
>CANHXF010000207.1 GCA_947464515.1 Flavobacteriales bacterium | reverse complement strand
TGACCCATTTCGGTTTTCATGATAATCACAATCGGCTTGCCGCCACCCAATTTAGATTGAGCCTCGGGAACAACTTTCATGATGCTATCCCAATTGTTGCCGTCCATCTCCAATACTTCCCAGCCAAAGGCCAAGAACTTAGATGTCCATTCTGTCAAGCCCATCACATCGCCCGTTGAACCATCAATCTGTTTCTGATTAAAGTCAACCGCAACAATCATATTATCCAATTTCCGGTGTGCCGCAAACATTACCGCCTCCCAAATCTGACCTTCTTGCAATTCTCCATCGCCCGTAACCACCCACAAAGTGTGATTGTCTTTGTCGATCTTTTTCTGAAGCGCCAAACCCGCCGCTACACTCAAACCTTGACCCAAAGAACCCGTGGCAACACGAATACCGGGGAGGTGTTCATGGGTCGCGGGGTGACCTTGTAAGCGAGTATTCAACTTACGGAAGGTTGCCAACTCAGGCACGGGGAAGTAACCAGAGCGAGCCAATGTGCTGTAATATACTGGCGAAATGTGACCATTACTCAAAATGAAAACATCTTCTCCATTTCCACTCATGTTAAAATTGGCAGCATTGTGCTTCATAAAATGAAAATGCAATGCAGTAAAATAATCCACACAGCCCAAAGAGCCACCTGGGTGACCGCTTGAAACAGCATGAACCATGCGAAGAACATCGCGCCGAATTTGTGTAGCCATAGTGGCCATGGATGAAACAGTATTGAGGGCTTCCATAAAGGTTCAAAATTGACGATAAAAGACGGCTTTGTATGCACAAGTTTTCAAGAGATTGAAGCATCACGAAATAATCTGACCAACACCCTAAAATCTACGTCGATTTTGATACAAAAACCCTTGATTTTGCTTATATTTGTAAGTTTATTATGCGGTTCAAGTCAAAACTATTTCTAATGTTCGCCCTCCTTACAATCCTTGGGGGTTGCAGCGACTATGGGAAAATTTTCAAAGGCAAGAACGCAACCATCAAACTAGCCAAGGCCGAAGAGCTTTACGCCAAGGAGGATTTTGGTCGAGCACTACCCTTGTACGAGCAACTAAAGGACGAATATTTCCAGAACAAGCGCGATAGCCTAGAGTTAACTTATGTGAAAGTAGCCTATTGTTATTTCTATCTCAAAGCCTACGAAGATGCAAGCACATTGTTTAAAGACTTCACCTACAAATTCACTCGTAGTCCCAAAGTAGTTGATTGTTCTTACATGGCGCTGTATTGCGATTACATGTCGGTGGCGGATTACGACTTGGATCAAGTAAACACCATTGACATCATCAATGAAATTCAGGAATTCATGAATGCGTATCCTGATTCAGACTATATCCCTAAGTGCAATGAACACATCGACAATCTAAGAGAGCGAATTCATAAAAAAGCGTTCGAGTCGGTTAACCAATATTTTCAAATTTCAGAATTCAAGGCCGCCAGTGCAGCTGCGGTTTTAGCCCTCAAATCCTATCCCGATATCCCACAGAAGGAGGAATTGGAATACATCGCCTACAAGGCACAGTTTTTGTATGGAATGAACTCCATTGAATCCAAGCGCATCGAACGATTGGAAAAGGCAATTGATCTGATCGACGATTATTTAGACGCCAACAGATCAGCCGGATTACATAGTCCTGATGCAACAGAAACGAGAGTGAAAATTATCAAAGAAATCACAAAATTGAAAGAAATCATATGAGCAATCCTATATCCCGTAATGCCGAAACACGTGACTTGCGCAATTTAGAGCAAGAGACCGACAACATTTACTTGAGTGCAATCATCATTTCTAAGCGTGCGAATCAAATCGCGGAAAAGCAAAAGGAAGAATTGCGCAATCGTTTGGAGCCATTTATCAACGACTCAGACAACTTGGAAGAAATTCAAGAGAACAGAGAGCAGATTGAAATCTCGATGATGTATGAGCGCATGCCAAAACCTACTTTGATGGCTACGCAGGAGTTTGACGATCAAAAAACCTACTGGAGAATCCCCGATGCTCCGGAAAAACCACTTTAAAAATAAGAAAATCATTGTTGGGGTTACAGGTGGCATTGCCGCTTATAAAATCCCGCAATTGGTTCGACTTCTCAAAAAGGAGGGTGCGGAAGTACAGGTCGTCGTTACTGAGGCTGCTAAATCTTTTGTCACAACCCAAACCCTTTCGGTCCTATCCGAAAACCCGGTTTTATCCGATTTTTTCAAAAATAGCCAAGGCCAATGGAACAATCACGTCCATTTAGCTCTTTGGGCCGATGCCATTGTAATTGCCCCTGCGGGAGCTAACACCTTGGCGAAAATGGCTCATGGCCTATGCGACAATCTCTTGATGTCGGTGATTCTATCGTCCCGCTGCCCAGTTTGGGTGGCGCCGGCCATGGACCTCGACATGTGGACGCATGCATCAACCCAGGCCAACATCAAAACGCTGACCGACCAAGGGGTAAATATCATCGACCCTGAAGATGGAGAATTGGCCTCGGGCCTATCCGGAAAAGGACGTATGGCAGAACCGGAGCAAATTTTCGCGGTCCTTGAAAGTCAATTGCTACCCCCGCCCAATTACTTTACTGGCAAAAGAGTATTAGTCACCGCTGGTGGAACACAAGAATCAATCGACCCCGTTAGATTCATCGGCAACCACAGTTCTGGTAAAATGGGTTTTGCGATCGCTGAGGCTTTGGTTCAATCTGGCGCAACGGTCGACTTAGTCTATGGTTCAGTAAGTGTTGCTTTGCCTGGAAACTGCGAAGTATACCCTACCCCCAGCGCCAAAGAGATGCACAAAAAATGTGTAGACCTATTCCCGCATTGCGACGTACTAATCATGGCAGCCGCTGTCGCTGATTTTGCACCAGCTGAAATCGCATCGCAAAAAATCAAAAAAACGGAAGACTCTATTACGCTTACACTGAAAAAAAATCCCGATATCCTAAGTGATTTATCGGGCAATAAACGCCAAAACCAAATCACCATTGGATTTGCGCTAGAAACAGAAAATGAAAATAACAACGCACTAGGCAAGTTGCAAAAGAAAAACCTAGATTGCATCGTTCTTAATTCACAAAGCAACCCCGAAGCCGGATTTGGCGTGGACACCAATGCCGTAACCGTTTTCTGTAACGATGGAAAACAATGGCAAATCCCCACCGCATCCAAAACCGAGGTCGCTCAGAAACTCCTTCAATCTTTATCAGAATGGTTAACCCAAACTCATTGATGAAACACTCCGTAAATCCCTTGAAGAAAATCTTCCTTTTGGTTGTTGCAATTGCAATGGCCATACCCAGCCTATTTTCCCAAGAAATCAAAGCAAATATTCAAATTGTAGCGCCTCGGGTTCAGATGACCGATAAGCAAGTGTTGCAAACTTTGCAAAATGCGGCTCAGCAGTTCATCAATACAAGAAAATGGACCGACGAAAACATCGCATCGCAAGAGAAAATCGAGTTTAGTATGTTTTTCGATATCACCGCAATTAACAACAACGACTTTTCGGGAAGTATGCAGTTTCAGGTGGTGAGGCCTACATATAATTCCACTTACAAAACCACCATTTTTCAGTTCAACGACGAAGACATCAATTTTAGCTATCGCGAATTCGAGAACCTCGAATACCAAGAGAACATGAATATGAATGACTTCACCACTTTATTGGCGTATTACGTTAACCTTGCCATTGGAATGGACTTCGATAGTTTTTCCGAATTGGGTGGGTCGCCGTATTTCGCGAAGATGCAAAGTACAGTTTCCATGATGACCAACAAAATGGGATGGAATCAAGGCGATGGAAAAGGCATCAGAAACAGATTCTACTTGGCGGAGAACCTAACCAACCCTAGGTATAAAGACCTGCGATTGCTGACGTACAATTATCATCGCAAGGGAATGGACGAATTTGCGGCCACGCCCGATCAGGCCAGAAAAAACATCACCGAGAACATCAAAAAACTCAAAGAAACCCAATCGATATTTCAAAACTGCTTATTGCAAAAATCCTTCTTCTCCACCAAGTGGCCGGAGTTGGTAGAAATATACAAAGGGGCACCCGTTCCTGAAAAAACAGCGATGTCGAAATTTCTCTCCGAAATCGACCCC
>CANHXF010000206.1 GCA_947464515.1 Flavobacteriales bacterium | reverse complement strand
TGAGTCACATATTTGATTTTTACAAATTTGCCCTTCTTACTTGGTGGAGGAGTGGCTTCCATAATTGGAAGGATATAATCGTTGAGAGCGCGGGTTGGAATTTTGATACTGAGGTTTTCATAAACCTGCAATACTGTCTCCATCCCTTGGAAAACACGTTGCTTGGTTAGAGCAGAAACGTACATTACTGGTACGTCTGTAAACGGTGCAATTTCCTTACGGATATTCTCGGTGTATTCTAAGTGAGTGTTCGACTCTTTTTCTACCAAATCCCATTTATTCACCAAAATTACGATGCCTTTTCCTTGTCGATGCGCCATCCAAAACAACGTCAAATCCTGACTTTCCATTCCCAGGGTGGCATCAAGCACGAGTACAACGACATCGGCATTTTCCAGGGCTCGCAAACTGCGCATTACCGAGTAAAATTCGATATTCTCACTCACTTTGCTTTTTCTGCGAATACCAGCGGTATCCACCAAAACGAATTCTCTTCCGTATGCTTTATAGCGGGTGTCAATGGAGTCGCGGGTAGTACCTGCGATGCTTGTTACGATATTGCGATCTTCGCCGATTAGGGCATTGATCAAACTCGATTTTCCAACATTGGGACGTCCAACAATGGCGATGCGGGGCAATCCTTCAATATTCTGTTGGTCGGGTTCTTCGTCCTTTAATAACAGAGCAACTTCATCGAGCAATTCACCTGTTCCTGAGCCATTGGCCGAAGAAACTTCGTGAAAGTGGTCGAATCCGAGGCTGTAAAACGATGAAGTTTCCATGCGAAGGCGGTCGTTATCAACCTTGTTTACGCAAAGAACTACTGGCTTTTTGCTTTTGCGAAGAATATGGGCGAAGTCTTCATCGAGCGGGTTGACATCGGTCTGAACATCAACAACAAAAATGAGGACAGCGGCTTCCTGAATTGCAATATGTACTTGGTCGCGGATGGCGGCTTCAAAGGTATCAGAGCTTTCGGGAACAAATCCACCTGTATCAATTACTGTGAAATCGATGCCATTCCAATCGGAAAATCCGTAATGTCTGTCGCGGGTAACGCCACTATAATCATCTACTATGGCTTTGAATTCGCCGGTTAATCGGTTAAAAAGGGTACTCTTGCCTACGTTGGGACGACCTACTATGGCTACAATTCTGCTCATGAACCCGCAAAGATACAACCACGCGCTGTGGATTGTATATTTGTGATATGCTTATTTCTATGATTGCTGCGGTTGGCGAGAACCTAGAATTGGGAGCTGGCAACGCTTTGTTGTGGCATTTACCCGATGATTTTTCTTGGTTTATCAAACACACCAAAGGAAAAGCGTTGATTATGGGCAGAAAAACGATGGAAAGTTTGGGTAAACCTTTGAAGAATAGGACCAACATCGTACTGACATCGCAGTCTGAGGTATTGCCAGGTTTTGAGATTGCAAGCAATTGGGAGCAGGCATTGGAAATGGCCGAAAAGGCGTTGGATGTGAAATGGGCGAACGCGTTGGCGACGGGTGAATCGCTGACTGAGGAAAAAGAAATCATGATTATTGGAGGAGGAGAGATTTACAAGCAGGCACTTTCATTTGCGGATCGGATTTACGTTACGCGAGTTCAGGCGAAATTCGAGAATGCGGATACGTTTTTCCCTTCATGGGACGATGCGGTTTGGAATGAGGTTTTTAACGAAGCGCATGAGGTAGACGAACGACATCAGTTTGGATTTGATTTCAAGATTTTGCAGCGCAATGCGGACGATTAGAGTCCAGATATTGTTTTTTTTCCTAGGATTTTTTGCGCCACTTATGTCGCAGATAAAGGCGGTTGATATAGAAGGCAACCATCGAACGAAATCGGAAATAATTTACAGGGAGTTGGGTTATGAGCCCGGATTAATGTTGGTGAGCAGTGATTCGTTGTTGGAGGTATGGCAGATGCGTTTGGAATCAACTAAACTCTTCAACGGGGTTGGGGTAAAAATTAATCGTGCGGGCGATACGCTAAAAATCCATTTGGTAGAGCGCTGGTATTATTGGTTTCAGCCGGAGGGTGGGTTTGCTGATCGGAATTTTAATAGTTGGTGGAAGAACCGCGAACTGAATAGGGTTTTTGGTGGAGGTACCGTTTATGCGAACAATGTTTTGGGGGAGCAAAAGGGTTTGTTTGTTCACGCCCTTGCCGGGTATAATCAAGGACTAGGGATTGGGTTGAATATGCCATTTCAGAAATTTAAGGACTGTAATGCTTGGAAATTTTCTATCGATCGATTTTCAAACCATGAAATTTGGACGAATAGCATCGACAATAAAGTCGTGTTTTTTCAAACATCGGATCGATTTGTGCAACAGCAAACGATTGCTATGGCCGAATATCGTAGACGTTTCACCTATCGTTGGCAGGGAATCGTACGACTGAAATATTTATCGATGAACGTTTCAGGCGCATTGGCTGATATCAATCCAGCGTTTTTAATTGGAGGGTTTGAGGGTTCAATCGGTGGTGAAGGATTGACGTGGAAGCAGACCACAAATACACTGCAATTGGGTTGGTCGCGGGATACGAGGAATCAAACAAATTATCCCACGAAAGGCTCGGAGTGGAAAGGTGGCATTGCTGGGGGCTTGCAACAAAGTGGAAATACGAGTGCGCCGATGGGTGAATTTGAATCTAAATATAGGGGGTTTAAGCCATTAACAGAGAGAACATCTTTGGCTGTAATGGGACTTTTTAGGCTTCGTTTAGGGCATATTGCCTATGCTCAGCAGCGACAGATGGGCTATGGCATGGAATACATTCGAGGGTACGAATCATCTGTATTTGATGGCGCGGGTTTGGCACTGGCTAAGGTGGCTTGGCGTTATAGTTTATTGGGAGAAGGCCGATCTATGTTTTTACGTTTATTGCCAAAAGCCTACGAAAAGGTGCCAATTCGCAGTTGGTTGAATATCTTTGCAGATGTGGGACGCACATTGTCGCCATATAATATCGAACAAAATCCAATGAGCAAACAAACGTTGATGTCGGTTGGCCTAGGTTTGGATGTTCTTTGTTATTACGATGCATTGGCCCGCCTTGATATGAGTTATAATCCATCTGTTCATCGATGGGTTATGAATATTACATTCTTTCACGCGATTTAACCATGAAAATAGCAGTTTACGCCAAGTCGGTTCGAGACCCAAAACACCAAGCAGGATTTGGGGAATTGTTAATGGCCTTGTCGCAACGGGGACATGAAATTTGGTTGCCACCGTCGTTGGAAGACCACGTTCACATGAACATTGGCTCTGGGATGCAGGTTCGGGTGTTTGATTTTTTCACAAAGGGCGGAGAAAATGCCGATGTACTGATTTGTGTTGGGGGTGATGGTACCATTTTGGATACGTTGAGTATCGTGAAGGATTCTGGAGTGCCCGTGTTGGCATTAAATACGGGTCGTTTGGGATTCTTGGCCGATGTTCAATTAGAGAACTTGGGCGTTGCCTTAGACGATATCGAAAAGGGGAATTATACCATCGAAACACGCTCATTGTTGCATTTGGAGTCATCTCATCCTTTGTTCGACTATACTTTTGCGCTTAACGATTTTGTAATTCATAAGAAGGAAACCTCAAGTATGATTGTGGTTCACGCTTATTTGAATGGCGAGTTTTTGAATAGTTATTGGAGCGATGGATTGATTATCTCAACACCCACGGGAAGTACAGGATATTCACTGAGTTGTGGCGGCCCCATTATATTTCCCAAGAGCGATAGTTTTGTCATTACGCCCATTGCACCGCATAACCTAAATGTGAGGCCGGTGGTTGTAAGTGATGATGTGGTTATTAGTTTCGAAATAGAAGGTCGTGCCAGTAGTTATTTGGCGAGTTTGGATTCACGAAGTCAAAGTATTTCTGGAGAAGTGAATATGGCCATTCGCAAAGCCGACCACGGTTTAAATATGATGCGACTGTCTAATATCCATTTCCTAGATACATTAAGAAGTAAGCTGCAGTGGGGCTTTGATAAGAGAAATTGATGTTGTGTGAGAACTGTGGACTCTTGAGACGATTTTTTAGTTTGCTTTTAGTTGCGGTGGGATTAATGACCACGGGATTATCGCAAGTGCCCAAAATTGGTACGGATTCCAC
>CANHXF010000205.1 GCA_947464515.1 Flavobacteriales bacterium | reverse complement strand
TTGCTTCTCGAACAATATCAAAAGGATAGTTTGGCACTTGCCGGCGACAACCTAATTCTTTCTGAGGAATTGGTAAGTCGTAAAAGAGAAATCGCAAAATTGGTAGCCGATATCAAATCAAACAAAGCAAACAGTCAAGCAGCCATTACCGACCTTAACAAGCAATTGGCTGATTTAACTGCTCGTTTGGCCCAAGTTGAATCTGAGAATAAAGAGTTGATTGCCAAAAATGAGGTATTGACGAATCAGAACGACAATTTGAGCAAGGAAAATACAAATCTTTCAGCCGACAAAGCGAAGTTGAAGAGTTTGGCAGCCAGACTTCAAGCCAGCGCAGTGAAAATCGAAACCTTGAAAAAGAAGTGGTTAACGGGCAAAGAAACTGGAACCTTAAAGGCGAACGCTGTAGAGGCATTTAGAATCAGCTTTAGCATCAACGAGAATAACGTGGCTGAAGCGGGCGACAAAACCTTGTATGTTAAAATCACAGGTCCTGAAGGTGTAACACTTGCCAATTCTGGTCAGGGTGGAACATTTGACATTGATGGCAAATCAAGCAAATACACTTACAAGATATCAGCGGTATTTGAAAACGAAACCAAACCTGTGCAACCTACAGTATGGAAGCCAACGGAGCAATTGAAGCCCGGTAAATACACAGTAGAAATTTACTCAGAAGGATACAAAATGGGTTCTACCGTTTTGGATTTGAAATAATTAATCCCAATCAGAATTTCCTGGAGCCGAGTATTCCAAAAATAGAGATTATCCAAAGAAAAGGGGGCCAATGGCCCCCTTTTCTTTGCTACGCGTAAAACACTACCTAAACGCTGAATGAATGAATGAATGAATGAATGAATGAATGACTAATGAAACGTGTTACGCAAATTCAAACTTGCAATTACGACATCACACGCTTGACAGCCATTCAGATACAACTCATTTCCCACCATCCAACACCAACAAAGTACCGCTCTTCTCCATCCTCTGCCACCCCTTTGTACTACTGGTATAATTACCATGTATGATGTATACATAAACGCCATCTGGCACCAAATCACCCATGTAATATCCATCCCAAGGCACATCGATGGGCTGATCACGAACCAAACACTCTCCCCAACGAGAATAGATGCTAAATTTAGCATCCGCGGCACAATTAAACACGGGCTTCCAGCCATCATTCTTCCCGCTACTTGCCCTTGGCGTAAATGCATTCGGCACCCAGAAAGTGCAGTTGCACTCTCCCGACACTACATTAACCGTATCGTTGATACTCCCACAGAGATTCCAAGTTTTTAATATTTTGATCGCCGAACCAGAAACCCAACTGTTAGGCACTTTTGTACCATCTTCCCAACGATATTGGTATTCCCCCTTGCCCTTTTGGGTTCCATCTAGAAATGCGTTACTTCCATTGCACATGCTCATTTGTTTGGGCAATACAGATTTGGGCGCTGAATCCTCCGCAATCACGAAAGTATCCCTCCAAGTACCACATAGATTTTTAACAGTATACCAATACTTACCTGGTGTCACAATTTTACGAGACCAATTCACATCCCCATTTTCCCACGCAACGGTAGTTTCAAGCATGGGCATAAGATTCACTTGATACGTCCAATTCCTGTAACAATAAAGAGAATCTGGCAGTTTGGAAAATCGAAAACTATCAACCCCACTAACATCAATTGTATCAATCCTACTGCCGCATTCGTTGTATGTTTTTACCCAAAATCGACCAGGCGAATACAATGTAAATTTAGACGACGTATCTCCGTTACTCCACAAATACTTGTAATTCCCATTTCTCACGTCAATTGTACTCTTGATATTCCCACCCTGGCAAATTGTTACTGTTTGAGGCAAAATCTTCTTGTCATTAAAAACGCAATTTTTTAAACAGTTTACAGCATGTGCCATCGGAATATTCTGTTCATTGAGCGTTTGATTCGTTAATTTACCATTGTCTTTGATGGTGCAGGTCAGGACTTGCTTCGACAATGATATCGATTGAATGGTGGGGGCCGTTATTTTATTTATACTGCAATTATCCGCTTGACAGGGGTTCCCAAATATCATGTTAAAGTGTGGCACACTTGTTTGATCATCAACTCCCACAGAAACCAACCCACCATTATGACTTCTATGTATACTACTCCCTTGATGCTTGGAGGAAAAACCATAGACATCCCAAAATAGCCCTCCATATTTTATCAAATTACCCGCGGTATCAATATTCAAAAAATACTCTCTCTTGTTTGCACCTAGCTTAGTCGACTGGCCAGAAACCCATAATTTGCCTTCATCAAACAGTAATTTATTGCCCACGTCACCCCCATAACCAATCGCCTTTTGCCACAAAATCGTACCATCCATTTTCATTTTTGTTATATAACAATGTTGGCCTGATGACGTACTTGAATAGCCTAGAGTATAAATAACTTTAGAATCAGATACCAATACATCGCTAAACGTAGTAGTACTAGAAGCCGGATAATAATTACTTCGAATAAACCTCCCCGTTTCAGAAATTTGCGCCATTATCGGAGAAATCCCGCCACCGCTAAAGGTGCACCACCCCACCAACGTATATATCGAATCTGTTTTATCAATGGCATTAAAGTGGTGCTGCGTTCCTCCAAAATCAAAATTCCTAACCCAAATAACCTTACCTAAAGAATCCAATAATGTTGCCAATAAATTCGCTTTGCCTGTTAGCTGCATGCCAGTACCAACAGCAAGAATATTTTCCTTATTATCTACATGAATACCACGAAAAGCATCATAGACCCCAGTTTGGTAGGCGGGTGATTGCCTTGACCATTGCAAGTTCCCATTCTTATCAATTTTAGATATCGAGGCAAGTTCATAACTAGAATTGGTTCTACCGGCAACCAAACAACCGCCATCTCGCGTTGGAAAAATGGGAATCGGATAACCCGTTTCAGAACTATTGGAACCAATGGCTTTTGCTACGATAAACTTTCCCGTATCGTCAAATTTTGAAACAAAAAAATCGACATTTCCAGACGATTGCGTTATCAGTCCTCCCACCCAATAGCCACCCGATTTAGCAAAACCCACACTATAAGGATTGATTGCATTATAACTACTGCCAGTAATTTGGCATGTATTATATTTAGTAGATATCTGAGAAGTGCAAATGGGTTTCTGAGCCATCAATGTAGCTTTCAAAACAAATAGTAAAGAAAAAATCAATATTCGTCTCATTGCAATAATCAGGATTGGTTAGTCGAATATAGACCAAAAAAAACAAAGGGGCGCTCCCGCCCCCTCATTTAACCATATGAAATAAAAACTACAACTACTCCTTATTTGGGATTCTTTGCTTGCTCGGCAGCCAATTGAGCCAATTTCTCTTTGGCGATGGCGACCAACTCAGCGACATCAAAGTTCTCAATCACACCGTTCCAAGTGGCTTTTGCATTAAAGAAGTCGCCTTCCTTTTTAAACGCATCGCCCAACAATAGTAGCGCCTTTCCAACCCACATATCGTACCCGTTGAACTCATCTAAAATAATGTAACAAGAGGCCTGACAAGCAGCAATACTATCACGAGAGTACAACAATTCAGCCTCTAAATACTTGGCCTCCGCAGCAAAACGATTGTTCTCCTTGCTGTAAATGGCTTTTAGATCCGCCATTGCATTTTCGGTCTTTCCTGCTTTGATATCGGCCTTCACCAAAATCAACTTCGCCTCTGTGCGCAATTCTACCGGAGTGCCTTCGTCGGCCAATACCTTCGCAGAAATAGTTTCTAAGCCCGCAGTATTGCCATTCTTTGCATAACAATACATCATTGTCTTCCAACAATTTTGCTTGGTCTGACGTGATTGTGTGATAGGCTCCAAGACCTCTACGTAAACCAAAACCTGATCGCAGGTGGGATTCTCACCACTCAATTTCAACACAGCCAGGGCTGCATCTTCCTTCAATTCTCCGCTATTGGCCAAAGCAACCACCGAATAATGTTTGATGGCTTCTGCTGAATTCTTCAACTCTTCGTTGGTTTGTGCCAAGTAATAATGGGCCGACAAATAGAAAGAGCCCTTGGGATAGTCAGACAAATAAGCATCAAAACCTTTCTTAGCCACAGCAAACTCGCCTTTCT
>CANHXF010000204.1 GCA_947464515.1 Flavobacteriales bacterium | reverse complement strand
CTTTGCTGTTTTGAGCGGACCCGGAACTGTTTGGTTACAGAGCTTGCCCGTTTCTCGATTGGCATCAAAAATCTTGAGCTATGGTAGACCCGGCGGACGTAGAGAAGAGGGAAGTATCCTTGGCGGATTGGGAAATATCCTAGACGGCGACGGCTTCTAATTCACCATACGGCGACGGTTTCTAGTTAAACCAATACACCCATTTCGCCGCTAGGGTTCTGTACGATGCGCCTAAATACGCATTGCGATTGGGTAATACCGATTGAAATTGGTCGTAGTTCTGACTATACACCAAGAAAAAATCACTCATCGGACGGTATCTCCACTGGAATCTTACATTCACATTCATCTTCTCAGATTGCGTGTTGTACTGCAAAAACCCTGTCAAATAGGTATTCGTATTGATGCTATACTCCGCTTTAAAACCAATCAAATTGATGGCCGATGTTTGACTGTCACTCATCACCACATTGATGTGATTCCAGTTGGCATTGAACAACAACAACGGCAATTTGCGCTTGCCCAAACCCTTCACCCGATACGATAGGTTTCCGCCAAACTCATACTTCTTACCCATGAAATAACCACCGTAAGAAGCCTCAACAAACCCACTCAATGGCTTGCGATTGTTACTCGTAAACTCCGTGTGCACAGCCGTCCATTCATATTTACCAAAAAAATAATTGCCCTCATCCAAAGGATCAAACGGCAAAAACAAATCGTAATACGAGTGGTCTAAACTCAAATGAAACATCGAACTATTCTGAAAACTCACATCCAAACCCACCTCCGACTCTGATTCCGTACCGTGAAAACTGCTGTCGTAGTAACTACTATTACTCGCAACAAGCCCAAAGTGATTTACCACCGCATTTCGTTTGGGGTAATAATTGTAGGTTATCATGGGCTCCAAACGCCAATAATCATATTTGATGATTTTGCCGGATATGGGGTCAAAATTGTCGGTTCTAGGCACAAAGCCCGAACGTGCGCTAAATTCCTTGCTCACATATTCGTGGTTCCACATGCCCGTCCAATTCAAAGATCGATACCTCAACCACGTGGCATGCGCATAACCCTCATTTACACCCAAACCGGGATAAAACGATTTTTGAACAAATCCTTTACCCGCCCACAAATTGCTTTTGGTTAATAAGTTAAACTCCGTTCCCGCAACCGTATTGTAATCAACTGTTTTCGACCAATTCCCGTTTCTGTCTCTGAATTCAACCAATTTCCCAATCTTCTGGTCGTGAACCAAAATCATCGCCACGTTGCTGGCAGAAAACACCTTCTTCTGGGCAGACAATACCGTATAATTCACTCCGGGCAATACCCCCAACGTGCCCAAATCCTGCGATTGGGTGGTGATGTTCATTGCACCTATACGCAAATTGCTGCCCAGCTTGCCCGACATCCGAACACCGCCCAAAATGGGTACTGGACCATTGGCGCCCAATCCAATTCTGCGAGAGAAAAACGGTCGGATTTGCCGAAATCCAAAATTGGCGAACAAATCACTGTTCTCAATGAAAAACTGCCTTCGCTCCGGAAAAAACAAACTGTAACGTGTTAAATTCACCTGCTGCACATCCACATCCACTTGCGCAAAATCAGGATTCATGGTGATGTCCAAATTCAAACTCCTACTCAACGCCAATTTCGCATCGAAGCCCACTTTCGGGTTGGCGGTTACCGGATCTGTTAAAGAAGACTGCTTACCCTGCACGCCTTGAGAACCAATGCCACTCACGTATGGAATAAAGGCGAAATTTTTGGCCTTCTTTGCCACCAATCCACCATCGAACTCCATCGAATCACAAAAAACCAATGAACTCACATTGAAGTTTCTCGGCACCCGAGCACAACAAGAAACCTCATTGTTCTTGAAATCAAATCGAGCCACATTGAATCCCCAATGGGTCTCCCCCGGATTAAATCGAATGCTGTTTAAAGGTATCGCCATTTCAGCCACCCAACAGTTGTTGTAGCGACGCGTGGCCGAATACCACACCTGATCCCAAGCCGTTGACACACCAAAACCACCGCCGTTTTCTACCGATCCCTCCCGCTGAGAATTGAACGGCGTTACGCCAAATGAAAAGCCATTTTGTCCATCATTGAAAGGACTGATGGTCAACACAACAGCATCCGTATTGGTCACGCTAAAATCACGCTTCAAGCTCTGAATCACATAAGGCTTTTCGTTGTTGCGATTTTCGCAAACAAAAAATGCATATATAAACTTCTCATCATATGCCAATGCAAACCGCGTTTGCGTCTCTGCCAATGAAGTATCGTATGGATAATACTGAATAAATCGCCCAGAATGCTGGCCTTCAAAATTGGCGAAAGCATCGTCGCCTTCGTCTTTCAAAACACCCAAACCCTCAGACTTTTTCCAAATCGCCTCCGACGCCTTGCCATCAACCAAAATGGCTTCTGAAGACTTTGTAATTTTTGTGGTTAATTGAGCCCCACCATCAATAAAGGTGAATGCTGTAAATAGAAATAGAAACCACTGGGCAAGGAACCGTTTCATCAATCAACGCCAGCTATGTTTCTTTTTTGGGCAGTAGTCAACGAATTCAATTTCAGGTAATATCCTTTTTTGCTTGCCAAAACATAAAATTTTAACGATGCACCCACCTGTAAGTTATTGCCCGAAACACGATTCCATGATTTCAATTGTTCTGGAGTACAGTCAAAAATATCACTCAACGTATACACTGCATCACCCGATTTAACGCGATAGTAAACCCAAATTTTCTTGTCCGCCGGCGTCGTTAAAATTGTTTTAGGTACCGGAGGCGTAACCCCAGCGGAATCAGTTACCGATTGATCTCCCCTCGCTACTACCAAATTAATCGATGAATCTCCCTCAACCACCGCAATTGTATCCGTTCTAATAATTGGAATAAACCCTTGTTTGTTTCCAATCCAATAAACCAAAGAATCCTTTTTTGACTGATAAACGCCCGCATATGCCGCAGGCAATCTAAATGTACATGGCGTGCCAAAATAGGGTACCATATCGGCCCTAAACTCCGGATTTAAACTGCGCAAATCTGATAGACCTACACCCACTTTTTCATTCAGTACCTTAAATGGTAAAACCGTTGGTACCGATTGCACAACTACCGCATCCTGCGTCTCCACCTTAAAAGGCTTAATCCCATATTGTTTGGCATGATGCAACACAATCAAAGCGGCATAAAACTGAATCACCGGTAAACGCTCTTCAGGTTCCAATGCATCATAAATATGGTTGAAATCCAAATCCCCGTTCAAGCCATGGATCACTTGATTCAAACGAATAGGGCCTATTCTAAAAGCGGTAATTACCTTGAGCCAATCGCCGTAAATGTGATACAAATCGTGCAAATATCGACATGCCGCCTCAGATGACTTTAGAGGATCTCGCCTTTCATCAAACAGAGCGGTTTCCCTCAAATCGTACTTTTTACCAATCGTATATGCCAATGGCCACATGCCCGCAGCACCGCTTTCATCGCGATACCTAGGCTCAAAACCCGATGTACCCGCCGGAATAAATTTCACAAACCAAGGCAACCCGTATTTCTGTGCGATGCGATCAATAGATGTTTCATAATACTGCAAACGACCATAAAAAATCGAGGTACTTTCGTTCTCGTTCTTCAACCAATCCTGCACCGTAATCTCGATATCGTTGTTATAAAAATAAGGGACCCCATTGGATTCCATGGTTTTCAAACGCAACTGCACATCATTCTGGCCTACGGCCAAACCGCAAACCATCACTAGCAATATAAAAATTCTCAATTTCAAGCTCATCCTAGGGTTTCTTCCACCAATTTTGATAAATCAAATAATTCTTGTTCCTCTAAAATCCCCGTCATCAACTGAACACCCATTGGCAAGCC
This sequence comes from Flavobacteriales bacterium, assembly GCA_947464515.1. Taxonomy (GTDB): domain Bacteria; phylum Bacteroidota; class Bacteroidia; order NS11-12g; family UBA955; genus UBA955. Next base: position 279 of record CANHXF010000204.1, on the reverse strand, counting down.
ATCTAAGGTTTTGCCTCCAGGGATAGAAATCGCAGGATTACCCGCCAAATTCGCTTGTACCGTCAACAAATCCGCCATATACATCGCCACCGGATTTGCCGCTTTCTCACCCAATTTAAACGCCGGCGTACTAGTCGTTGGAAGTAAAATGGCATCCGCATTGGCCAATATTTTCTCCGTTTCCGTACGAATGATCTGCCTTACTTTTTGCGCTTTTTCATAATACGCATCGTACTGATCACTGCTCAAAACAAACGTGCCCAACATAATCCTACGCTT
>CANHXF010000203.1 GCA_947464515.1 Flavobacteriales bacterium | reverse complement strand
TTGAAAAATCAAATCGAATCGGTTCAGGTGTTGGGGACGGATTTTGTGATCAAGCCAAAAGTGGTAGGAAAAATCTCTTGGAGTTCAGTGCCTGGTACCGTTTTTATTGATGTGCCTTTTGATGCACTGGATTCGAATGTCACGGTTTTGAAGTTGAAGTTAAAAGGACCACTGAGCTTGTATCAGGGCGCGGGAGGGTTTCATTAGACCGTGGGTATTTTTTAAAGAAACATTGAAAAAAGGTGAAAAATCAAATGATAAATACACGTAATCAGGTTGTCAAACTGAATGGAATTAAGCTTGGGATTCTGCTATTTTTCTGTTCGATGGGTAGCGCCGTTTTGGCCCAAGAACACCATCAACAGAAGTATTTTCCGCCATCGGATACGTTGGTGCAGAACAAGTTGGAGCAATGGAGCGATTTCAAATTTGGACTTTTGATGCACTGGGGACCATATTCTCAGTGGGGGATTGTTGAAAGTTGGAGTATTTGCCCGGAAGACGAACCGTGGTGTGAGCGTCGCGGGCCGTATGCCCAAAATTATTTTGAGTACAAAAAGGCGTATGAGGGGTTACAGAATACCTTCAATCCGGTGAATTTCAACCCAGAGAAATGGGCCTCCGCGGCCCGCTCCGCCGGGATGAAGTACATGGTATTCACCACCAAACACCACGACGGGTTTGCTATGTTTGATACCAAGTACTCGGATTACAAAATCACCTCGCCCAATACACCGTTTCATACCAATCCAAGGGCCAATGTCGCCAAGGAGGTGTTTGATGCCTTTCGCAAGGAAGGTTTGTGGGTAGGGGCGTATTTCTCAAAGCCCGATTGGCACAGTCCGTATTATTGGGATCCCTATTTTCCACCCATGGATCGCAATCCGAATTATGATTTGGAACGATATCCAGAGAAGTGGGATAAATTTCGCAAGTATACCACTGGTCAGATTGAGGAGTTGGTCCGAGATTACGGCAAGATGGATTTGTTGTGGTTGGATGGCGGACAGGTACAGCCAGCATCGCCCGGATCGGGTTTGTGGAAGGGGAAGGTGATCAACCAAGACATCAAAATGGATGATATCGCAAAGATGGCGCGCAGTTATCAGCCGGGGTTGATTGTGGTGGACAGGGCGGTGGAAGGGCCGAATCAGAATTATCTGACGCCGGAGCAGCAGATTCCCAACAAGCCTTTGAGTTATCCTTGGGAGACCTGCATGACCATGGGGGGGAGTTGGAGTTATGTGAAGAATGAGCAGTACAAGCCAATTGACGAGATCATTCGCAATTTGTGTTTGATTGTTTCTCGTGGTGGGAATTACTTGTTGAACATCGCACCGAGTGAAACGGGGGAGTGGGACAGTGCTGCTTACGTGCGATTGGAGGAGATTGGGGCTTGGATGAAGTTGAATGGCGAGGCGATTTATGGTACGGAGCCCATCGCGCCTTATTCGCAGTGGAAGTATAAGGCCCAGGAGTGGATGTTTACATCGAAATCGGAGAATGGGGAGTGGGTGGTCTATGCGATTCTACAAGGGAATTATGACTTGGGTAAAACGGTCAATTTGGATTTGAGCGAATTGGCGAAGGTGTGGTCCGTACGTCGTGATTCGTTATTGCCGGCGGATGTTGCGGCTAAAGCAGTAACGGGTTGCAGGGCTCAGTTGTTGGGCTATGCGGTGAAAGAGGAAAAGTTGTCGGTATTGGGCGAGCAGAAGCTAACCTTGCCCAAGGAGGTGGCCTTTCAAGTCAGGAAAGTGGAATCGGTGGGGCCGCGGGGTAGTAAAATTATCAGGCCGGAATCATACCGCGACATGCCCGCGGCGTTGGTGTGGAAATTGCGTTTTGAATAGCTTTGAGAAGGCCGGTTGCGGGCATGCGAAAACCACATAAAACAAAAAAGGCCTCGTCATCGACGAGGCCTTTTTTTAGAATGAAGAAGTTTTGATTATCCTGCGTTACTTACGTTTACTGCATTTAAACCTTTCTTACCGTCTTTCAGTTCGAAATTAACGGTATCGCCTTCGCGAATTTCGTCTTTCAAACCTGTAACGTGTACGAAATACTCTTGACCGTCTTCGTTGTCAATGATGAAACCATAGCCTTTGCTGTGGTTGAAGAATTTAACAGAACCTGTTTTCATGAATTGATAATTAGTATTTTTATTATAAAATTGAGCGGGAAAGATAAGTCCCTTTTTTGTAAAAACAACTTTTTTATCAGTAAAATGTATAATTATTGTTGATTAAGCCGCTTCGCCTAAAGATTTCATATATCTGATGTGCGAACCGACTGCATATGTGAAGGTTGGCATCTCGTTATACTTGACATTATACTTGGCACATAAAGGCACCAAAATCTCATTCAAAGCAGGGTAATGGACGTGGCTGATATTTGGGAACAAGTGGTGTTCTGTTTGGAAATTCAATCCACCCATGAACCATGTCGCAAAAGGAGACTTTGTCGCAAAATTATTGGTTGTCATTACCTGGTGAACGGCCCATTCGTTTGGAAGGCGCTCTTTTGGAATGTCGTATTGCGTTGCATCTTCAAAATGTGTTGTTTCCACAGCGTGGGCCAACTGGAATACCAAGCTTAAAACAATGCCCATAGAAATTTGCATCATCATATAACATAAGAATCCATAACCAAATCCCAAGAAATACAAGGGGGCAATAACATATAACCCGGTATAAACAATCTTAGCTGTCCAGAAAATCAAGTGTTCGCTTAAGGTCATTTTTGGCATAGGCTGCTCATTTACCGCTTTGTTGAAATACTTCATGAAGTCGTTGGCGTACATCCAAAAAATGATCGAAATACCATACAAGAAGAACATGTACAAGTGTTGATTCTTGTGGTAGGGTTTGAAAGGCTGTGATTCACAATGGCGAAGGATAGGTGCTTTTGCGATATCATCGTCCAAACCATCTACGTTGGTCCAAGTGTGGTGCAAAGTATTGTGTTTGAATTTCCAGATAAAGGCATGACTTCCCATTAAGCTCAATGAGTTACCGAACAATTTATTGACCCAACCTTTGGATGAGAATGCGCCGTGACAGGCATCGTGCATTACATTAAATCCAGTGAAAGTGTGCATTTGGCCGATTAAAACGAACAGTAAAACACTGCCCCACATCGGCATTGGAATGCCAACTGCTGGAATATTTAATGCAAGAATTAAGAGTATTGGTGTAGTGATAAGAGCGAATGCGGTCTTCATCCACAAGCGGATATCGCCGTTCTTTGATAGATTTCTCGAAGTGAAGTACTCGTCGACTTGAGTTCTAAGTTCGTTAAAAAAATCGTTGCCGTTGTTGGTGAATCCAATGGGTTTGGTTGCCATGTCACAAAATTAGGTGAAATTTATTTGTCCCTAGTTAAACGTTAAGTTAATTGTCTAATTTCTTAAACAAAGAGAATGAGTGGATTGACTAAAAAACGATACCAAATCGTATTCCCGAATTGAAATTCAGATTGAGCTGGCTGTTGCTGCCCATGGGGATGCTGCGCGTATCGCTGAAGGTGCCGTCAGAGTTCGTAATGTTGCTATTTCCGTACTTTTGATGCATGAACCCATATCCGATTTCTGTGCCAATAAAAACACCTTTTGCCACATAAAAATCGATGCCATAGAGCAGGTTTATTCCAATGGTATTGGCTTTTGTTACTTTATTGTTAAATGTGCCACCGGTATAATAATTCTGACCATCTTTAGAATTTGTGAGGTTGTATTCGTAGTTGCGTTTTCCGATGGGTAATTCAACGCCCCAATAGGGAGAAAGGCGATGGGTATGTTTGCCATTCATTCCTTGGTGTTTTTCGAATCCCGGAGCAATAAGGGCTGTGAACTCTGTAATGCTGCGTTCCATCAAACCAGAACCTTGGTTAATGATCGTGACTTCCTTGCTCTGTGTTGCCATCACACGGGTGCGTAAGACAAATTGATTTTGGATAAATCTTCTAAATTTTAATTCTTCAATCCCAATCCGGATAGCCGAATTTCCTGTTTGCAATAACAACGTGGCTTCGGTACTCCAGTCGCCGGCCTTCGGATAAAATCGGTGCGCGTCTGTTGACAGTTGTTCTTCTTTGGTAACTAGGGTTTCATTGGGTGCCTCGATTGTTGTGGATGAATTCTGGCCTTTTAAGCAGGAAAGGCTCAACAGCATAATTGCAAAGAAATGCGACTTCATGCATCAAATATCCATCGTTTACAGCGAAT
>CANHXF010000202.1 GCA_947464515.1 Flavobacteriales bacterium | reverse complement strand
GTTGCGATTATGGATGCCGACAAAGAGGGTTTCTTGAGAAGTCAGACAGCATTGGTTCAGACGATTGGACGTGCGGCGCGAAACGATAGAGGCTTGGTGATTATGTATGCTGATAAAATCACGGAGAGTATGCGCAAAACGATCGAGGAGACAGATCGTAGACGTGAGAAGCAGGTGATTTACAATACGAAACACGGCATCACGCCGAAAACGGTATTGAAGAGCACGGATGAGATTTTCCGATCTACGTCGGTAGCTGATGCCAAACGAGGCGATTTGGATCCGGGTGCTGCAGGGACGCAGTATTCGATGCCCGACAGCAGAATCAATATGGTTGCAGATCCAGTGGTGGCTTATATGGACAAAGGCGGCATCGAAAAGATGATTGTGCGGACGGAGAAAGACATGATGCGCGCTGCCAAAGAAATGGAATTCATGGAAGCGGCAAGATTGCGCGATGAGCTGGATATGCTCCGGAATCGACTTAAGGAATTGTAACTGAGGCGCTGCAAACGGCACTCATGCAAAAACAACCTCCCACGGGTACCTTTTTGTTGGGGTTGAATGAGAATACGTTGGAAAAAATATTTGCTGGCGGGGTTGCGAACAGGCCTCCATTTCGGTTTTCATTGATTACTAGGTTAAACCAACCAAAAACGACTGCGTTGATAGAGTGAATTTCCAATCTTACAGTTTCTCCGGTTTTATAGGATCTCAAAAAATCATTGACCTGGTTGTATCGAACTGGGTAAATAAATAGTTTACCATCCTGACCATTCGATGTATTTCCCATATCGGCTGAAATATTCAATTGATTTATACTATTCGAAAAGCTGTCGTTTCTAAACGTTTTGATCCAATAAAAATCGCCTTGTCCAACCCTATCGTTCGCATATAATTCTACGTATTTTCCTGTTGTATTGATTGGTGGTCCATTTCCCTCTACATCAACTAGATGCAGAGAGTCGATAACGGTAGTTGGGTTTAATCGCGAAAAACTCACCAAGGTATCTTTGTCTACAACCACAAGCAGGGCATAGTCATGTCCAACCGAAAAGGTATCTCCAGTAACAGGATTGGGTAGGAATTGATATTTACCGTCGTTGGCATATTTGAAAACGAATAGTTTTGGAATGGCGGTAGTTTGGTCAACTACAGCGACCTGTGCATTGGCGATTGCGGGTTCTTTGCCTGTGGAATCGAAATAACCGATGCTGCGTGTAAGGCGGATCGTTTGGGTATCGAGTTGGTTGTTGACGAACGCATCGACAACAATTTTTGGTGAATTATTAATTACATCAACTTTTATAACATCTTCACAGCCACTGAAAAGTGTAACTGCTAGCACCGCAATCAAGCCATTGAATATTGATTTTTTGGAGGAGAGTTTTTGAATTTTCATGAGTGCAGGTTAGAATTTGAAGTTGTAAGAAACCGCGGGGATGATACTTCCAATTACGCTGTAGCGAATGGCTGCATTTTGTCCCTGATCTTTGTAATTGGTTGAGAAATAAATACTAAAGGGGTTACGACGATTGTATGCGTTGTAGCAGGAGAACACCCAGAAACTTTCGAAATCTTTGGTCTTTTTTCTGGTATAGGTCGCGCTCAGGTCAAGTCGATGATATGTTGGGTTGCGAACGTTATTTCTCGCATTGGAACCCGCATCGGGGACAACATAGCCTTGCACTGAGTATTGGCCGGTATAAAAAGTGGCGGGCGTACCTGTGCTAAAGACAAAATTGGCAGCGAATTCCCATTTTTGATTGAATTGATATTGGCTAACAATATAGAGATTGTGTTTTCTATCGAAGCGATTGGGGTACCAGTTACCATCGTTGATGCCGGTCACTTGTCGTTCAGATCTAGCGAGTGTATAACTCACCCAACCTGTGAGTTTGCCATTGTTTTTCTTTACATAAACCTCCATTCCATAGGCGCGACCGATTCCACTGAGTAGATCTGCCTCTAGCAATTCGTTTAGTAGGAGGCTAGCACCGTCTACGTAATCGACTTGGTTCTGGAGTTTTTTGTAGTATCCTTCGATGTTGGTTTCGTAATCGTTGGCCTTTCCAAAGTTCTTAAAATATCCAATCGCGATTTGGTCGGCGATTTCAGGTTTTACGTTATTGGTTGTGGGCTGCCAAACATCGAATGGGACCGACGCTGCGGTATTTGAAATCAGGTGTAAGTTCTGCACCATGCGATTGTATCCGCCTTTGATTGCGCTGCTTTTGTTGAGTTGATATTTGAATCCCAAACGTGGTTCAGGGTTAATATAATTTGCAACAACTTGTCCTTTTGTAGTAGAATATACGCTATCCAACACACCTTGTTTGCCCGGTTCGCGGTTAAATAAATACACTTTACCTGGTCCAAGGTAGGCGAACTGACTCACTCGAATACCCGCACGAATGGAGAATCTGCCGTTGGCATTCCAATCATCTGAGATATATACTGCATTTTCTAACGCATATCTGTCGGGCAGGCCGAATTTAAGATCTAACGACGATGATTTTGCTTGTGCCTCGCCTGGGATGAATCGATAGTAAGTAGACTGCGCACCAAAGGCTACCGTGTTTTTTGGATTTAGGAAGTAGTTGAAATCAACTTTTGCGCTGTTATTGACGATGTTACTTTTCCAATTGAAGGTGACATCGCGGTTGGTGAATTCAAGATTGTATCGATAGCGGGAGTAATAATAGGTGAAGTTGGAGAACAGCCTTTTGTTGAAGACGTGATTCCATCTAGCAGTGGCGGTTGTATTTCCCCATTTAACGCCAAATAGTCCAGCGGCTTTAAAAACATCATCTCCTATGTAAGTAGAGATATAGATATTGTCGCGCTTGTAACTGTAATTCGCTTTGGCGGTTAAATCATAGAAATAGAACTGACTTCCTGCTAAATTTTCGGGAAGGAATGGTTTGGCCAATAAATCGATGTAGGAACGTCTGCCGGAAACGATAAAACTTGATTTTGCTGGTGTTTTTAATGGCTTTTTAAAGTCTTTAAGAATGGGTTTGGTTAGTGGGCCTTCGAGGGTGAAACGGCTAAAAATTGTGCCCATTCCACCATTGGCTTGATATTTTCGTTTGTTGCCGTCCCGCGTTTTTACATCCAGTGTTGAGCTCAATCGTCCGCCATAATTGGCTGGGATACCGCCTTTTACTAGCTCGACATCTTTGACTGCATCGGGATTAAAAATCGAAAAGAAACCGAACAAGTGCGCTGAGTTAAAAACAGGGGCTTCGTCCATCAGTACAAGGTTTTGATCAATGCTCCCACCGCGAACATTGAATCCAGAGGCGCCTTCGCCAACGGTGGTTACACCTGGAAGCAGTTGAATGCTTTTGATTACGTCCGCTTCACCCAATAACGCAGGGATTTTTTTGATTGTTTGCCCCGAAATATTTTGGGTGGATATATCTAGGGATTTTACGTTGTCGTTTTTCTTCGCTTTAATTGTCACCGTCCCAATTTGGTCCGATTCCGGCGCTAGGTAATAATTTCGTTCGATGTTTTGCGTTATATCAAACGATTCGGTGAAAATTTCGTGAGCAGCAGCGGCAACAGTAATTTGAATGGGTCCCGAGGGCAATGTGATACTAAAAAATCCGTAGCTATTGGTGCTGCTTCTAAATTCTATTCCTCTTGATGTTGTACCAACGATTTGTGCTTTGATGAGGGTTTCTCTATTTAAGCTATCTTTTACATAGCCCGATAAGGTATGATTTTGTGCAAAACTAGCATGAATCAGAAAAAATGTAAATAGCGTAAGTAAGGTGCGGCGCATTGGGTTTGCAAAGGTAATTAGTGTGTTAACAACTGAGACGCTGTTTTGTCGATGAAAATTCGGATTTCACAAGATATTTCAGCCAAAAAGGATATTCATGGGGTAATGAGTTGCCTAAAATGCAAACAGACATCCATTCGGATGTCTGTTTACCACTCCTATAGGAACAAAATGATTAAATGCGATCTTTCATCGCCACAAATGGGCGGATGGTTTCACCAGTATAAATTTGGCGAGGGCGAGCGATGGGTTGCTTTTCTTTACGCATTTCTTGCCATTGGCTGATCCAACCTGGCAGACGGCCCAATGAGAATAACACTGTGAAGAAATCTGTTGGGAAGCCCATTGCACGGTAAATAATTCCTGAATAGAAATCTACGTTAGGGAACAATTTGCGCTCAATGAAATATGGATCTGTAAGTGCAGCCTCTTCCAATTGCTTTGCGATATCCAACACAGGATCATT
>CANHXF010000201.1 GCA_947464515.1 Flavobacteriales bacterium | reverse complement strand
ATCGATCCGATTTGTGCATTGCAAGCGGCGATGGATGGATATCAGGTGGTACACATCGACAAAGCGATTCCTCAGGCGAACATCGTAGTAACGGCTACAGGTAACTGTAACATCGTATCAGCGAAGCATTTTGAGTCGATGAAGGACAAGACCATCGTTTGTAACATTGGTCACTTCGATAACGAAATTGATATGGCTTGGTTGAACAAGAACCACGGCGATACAAAGTATACCATTAAGCCACAGGTGGATGTTTACAACTTGAACGGCAACGAAATCATCGTATTGGCGGAAGGTCGTTTGGTGAATTTGGGTTGCGCAATGGGTCACCCTAGCTTTGTGATGAGTAATAGCTTCACCAACCAAACTTTGGCTCAGTTGGAATTGTGGAATAACCACGCCAGCTACAAAAATGAGGTTTATGTGTTGCCAAAGCATTTGGACGAGAAGGTTGCTAAGTTGCACTTGGCTCACATCGGCGCTGAATTGACAGAATTAACTGTTGAGCAAGCGGATTACATCGGTGTGAACGTGAACGGTCCTTACAAGAAGGATACTTACAGATATTGATTTAGGGGATGTCCTTGTAATTTCCGGGGACGTTTTTTTATGATAGGAGTAACGAAAAAAGGGGGCGCAGCCCCCTTTTTTCGTTACTCCATGAAAGTGGAGGGGTCGATTGCAGTCCGACAAAGCTGGGTCGATTTGTCCGATTATTCCAATAAATCACCTTTTGGTCTAACACCTGTGACTTTTTGGACTTTCAAGAAATCCAATATTCTTTGCAATGATTTTAAGTTTTTTTGGGATTTATTTAGGGTAATTCGCACTGTTGTTGTCTTACCATCGTGAATGCAGAATTTACACCGCCCTTAACAGAATCTCAGCTACAATCGTTGTTCTACGAAAACTATGCTGATTTGTGTAGATACGCACTCACCTTTCTCGGCTCAAAAGAAGAAGCGGAAGACATCGTTCAACAGATATTCCTCAGGTTTTGGGAAACCAACCAAAGTAAAGCCATTCCCGATAACTGCAGAGCCTATCTATTCAAAACGGTTTACAGTCGCTGCCTGAACGCTTTAAAACACCGCAGTGTGCAGCGCAAACACGCCGAATATCATATTCTCCACTACTGGGACGCGCAAAGTGAGTCAAACGCAGAATCACACGTCCAAACCAAAGAACTGGAATCAGCCCTCGCCAACGCCCTGGGTGAAATGTCGGAAACTACCCGACAGACTTTCATCTTAAGTCGTTTCCACGGTCTAAGTCACAAAGAAATTGCCGAAACTCTGTCGTTTTCGCTCAAAAATGTAGAGTACCACTTACATAAAGCCATTCAAATTTTGAAAATCCGTTTCTCAGCGCGCGCACTCCTCTGTCTGTCATTTTTAATCATCCACCCATCATGAAAAACCAAAATACTTCTGGATCTACCAACCCCCAAGACGAATCGATTTGGCAGCTTGTCAAACCGACCAATACTTGGACACCCAATACCGACGTGGCATGGCAAAAGGTGTCGTTAAATTTAGGGGCATCCGCCGTGTCCGCCTCCCTGCTATCCACCACACGCGTAAAAACCATCGCCAATTTCACCGTAAAAAAACTCTTGTTGTGGGGTGCGGTTGGCGCCAGCGTTACAGCAGGCATCGTTTATCAGGTTAAGCAATATCGGAAGAAACCGGTGTTGACAGTAACAGCGAATGCATCAACAAAGATCGTCGCCAATCTTCCGGCAACAGTAGATGAGAAGACTAAAAACGCAACAGATGTAAAATTCTTCCCATCGCCTAAATCAGCAAAAACCATTTCTCCAAAAGTAGATATTGTCCAAAAAACAAGTAAAAACAATCCTTCGCCAAATAGCAAAATACTAAAATTCAAGCAAACCGAATTACAAGTCGTTGCTGAAATTCTTAGCCAAACCTATGGTATAGTAATCAAAATTGAAAAACCCCAATTACTGCATTGCAAACTCACCGCAACATTCGAAAATGAGTCCATTCAAAACATCCTCGAAATAATACAGGAAACATTCAACATGGAAATTGTCACCGAAAAAGAAACCATCTGGTTGAAAGGAGGTAGCTGCCAATGAGAATCTTATTTCTGCTCATCCTTGCTAACCTAACAATATTGCTCTCGGCGCAAACAATCCATCCACCATCGGCAACGCCTTCAATCAATCAACCATTACACTTCATTGTTCCAGCCGGGAACACCACCAAAGCCCTCGAAAAACTTGAGCTTACAACGGATTTCTATTTCTCTTATAATCATGAAATTCTTCCAAAAATCGTCAGCGCGGATACATGGGTCAATATTTCATTGGCCCAAGGATTAACCAAAATGTTGGGTAAGAATTATGTTTATCGTGTACGGCGGAACCATGTGGTGATTCGAGCCACTGATGAGGGGGGAATTGCCAATGGCACAAAAGAATTTGACCCCTCTGGCCAAGTAATAGAAAAGTCGTCCCAGGAATCCATTCAATTTGATTCCATTCGCGATACGAGCTCACTGCAAATCTTCGCAACAAAGGGCGGGGAATATTCAAAAAAAACATTGACAGACACCCTGCCAAATTCGAACCATATCGATCAACCACAGGTAAAATCATTTTACCAAATCGCCAGTCCATTTGTTGAAATTGAAACTGTACTCAATAAAGATGTAATCTCTTTGAGATCTGGAAACCGGTGGAATATCATCCCCAACAAAGTGATCCCAGAAGTGCACAACCACTGCCTACTGCCAGCCATAGGTTGGAATCAGTACGACCGTCTCATGCTGGGTCTCGCTTTTTTCAATACACGAAAGCCGGAGCCTAAATGGCGCTATACCTTGGTGCCAATGTATTCATTCGGTCGTAAAGCCGTTTCGGGCATTTACGACGTGAGCTACAACAAAAAAGTGGGGGGTCACTTCAAAAGTTTACGCGTTGGGATTAGCGCGTTGTCGTTTCGGTTCGACAAAATATCCAAACTCCTTACCGATCCCATTGAACCAGTGTTTCATGTATTTAAACCCTATGGCATGATGGAATTGAGTAGCCCCAAACGCGGAAATAAATTCTCAAGTTTTGTTGAAATTACAGGACTAATTGCTATGCAATCCAATAACATCTTGAAAAACACCCCTGATTTTTATTTCGGTTATCGATTGAATTACAATGCCTTCAAACAAGGATCTGTATCTTCTCTGGGATTGAAAACTGGATTTGAATCGGTTAATTTTTATAATCCATGGATGAATAATACTGTTGGCAGATTTCAAACGGAAGCAAAATATACATGGAATTATATATCTGCAACAAAAAAACAACGCAGCGTAGAAGTCCGCGGTTACTTGGGTGCCGTCTTTAAAATAAGTTCTGGGCGTTCACCGGGAGTATATAGCCCAATGCAAATAATGTTAAGCGGAGCCTCAGGTAATCAAGATGTTTTTTGTGATCAGTATTTCATTGGTCGAAGTGCAGGGGCATCAAGTTATTATAACTCATTGGTAAGTCCATATGATTACACCACCGGCGGTCAGCAACGTATGGATAATATGGGAGGTATGGGGACGGCGACATTCCTTGGGTCACCAGGCATGTTAACATCTGTCAATATTTCCGTGGGATTACCCAAAGTGCCATCCATAATTCGCGTGTTTTTCGACGGGGCTTGGCAAGAGTCTCAACAGATTGCATATTGGAATTTTGCGCCAATAAGATTTGGATCCTCTTTTTACGATGCAGGGATCATGCTAAGGACAGGTATCTTGAAAATATCGCTTCCTTTGTTGATGAACGAAAATTTGGCAAAATCCTTGGGAACCATCGATAGAACCAATACAATACCTGCATTTGTGATGCCTACTTACAAGCAGCAATTGCAGCGCGGAATACGCTTTAGTTTAAACATTCCGCTCAACTCAGGATTGGTTTTGCGTAAATCACTACCTACAAATAAATAACCACAATAATCACTTAATCTAATATGGAAGTCGCCCATTTTTTCGAACTGGGTTAGATGCGACTTTTTAATTTTATGCCCCATCCCCGGAAATTATACAACCGAAGTTGGATTTTCAGGGGGCATAACCCTAAAACGTTAGTTTAAATCAGTGAGATTTATTTGGAAGAGCTCAAATCGCTTTGTGAATCTATTTTTTTCACTGAACGAGGCAACTATTTGTGCTAAGTTGCATTATCTGTTTATATGCGCCAAGTGCAACTTCACGAAATCATCGCCTGCCAATCCCAAAAATCGGATGTTGTAGGGGATGT